>JBHHVK010000092.1:0-8120 GCA_046754205.1 Thermodesulfobacteriota bacterium | reverse complement strand
TGCGGTGACGACCGCGTGGAAAATGTTTTGCTGACGGTCAGGGATGGTATTCAGCTTGTCAGAAAGGTGGGTTGATGAACCCTCGGAGGAAGAGGGCCAGCCAGACCCGTTGAAGTTTCAACGCATGTCTACGCCAAGTTCCAAAAAGATGCGGTCCGGGTAACACAAGTAAAAAGTCCGGTCGAAAGGGCTGCTTACGGCACTCGCATCGAAATTCTCTGGCAATTGGAACATCTGAGACAGATACGTACTGTCGCTAACAAGTAAAAGCCAATTTCTTTCTACGAATTTCTGATATCTCGGGAGATTGCCGGCTTTCCTGTTAATCCTCTCCTGAAGTGTCTCAGGTGTTAGATCAGCCATCCACCCTGCACCAGCTACGCCCCAATGAGTTCCTACCTCTTGCAGTACGCCAATTGCATGAAGGAATGAGACCTCGGGTGGGAGAGGGTCCTCTTCATAAAAAGATGGGTCGACCTCTCTTCTTTCCCGAAGACCAAGGCGTTGCTGCTGAACATAGAGGGAGAGTTTTCTTGCTATGGACTCACGAGCTGCCCGCCGAAGGTCTGCATGTGTAGAAAAGCTAACGGTAACATGAACAGGAGGGGCATTGCTTCCCTTATAGTGCTTGTGTGCTCTATCCAGTATCTCTTGCGAGATTGACTCCTGAGCCATCTTTAAACTGCCATTTCTATCGTGCCGAACACATACACTCGTGATCTCAATTCCGACTCTGGCGGAGTTTATTTCAACGATGAAGTCCGGTTCTTCGCGTTCTTCAATCACGCGCAAATCAATGCCGGATCCCTGTTGAAATTGGGAAAGCCACAATTTCTCTTTTTCCTTCTTCGCGAGGCTGTTCATTTTTTAAGACCTAACCTGCTCTCTTATCACTACCGTACTTATCCAAGCGGGTTCACTCTCTCAAGTTGAACCCTTGACTGCAAATGGGCTGACGAGAACCTTCGGGTTCAGGTTGCAAACCTGAACCCGCTAAAGTACGCCACGAGGGGCGAGGCAAGGAGAAAGCTCTTTGACTTTATTGAGCTGTTTTATAACCGGCAGAGGAGACACTCGACACTTGGCTACGTCTCGCCGGTCGAGTACGAAAACGCCGCACCTGCGGTGTAACCTGGTGTCCATTTAACCGAAGCAAGATCACCAAAGCCCATCAGCAAACTATGACAATTTTTTTAGCCGGTCGTGGAAATCTTTTATTTCTTTTTCTTTATCGACAACAAACAACTTGCACATAGCTGACATTGCAACCAAGCTGAACTCAGCCGCTGAAATTAAATTTGTTTTGGCATAGTTATCACATGGACCGTGATTTAATTGAAATATCTTCCCCGACGAATCTGTAGATACGTATCTTTCCAACGAAAGCGGATTAGCGTGCGTGTAGTCGCTTGTCACCGTATAAAACGAATCATACAAATCAGACAATTTTGCCTTTTGGGCAAGATTTGAAATGCTGTACTTTCTTCTGTAAACCTCTATGTCTGTCTCAATACCTTTATCACGAAGTTCTTGTTCAAGTTTTAAAATATCGTCTTTCGCAAAATGATTTCGTATGTCAGCCCAAACACCATCGCGGTCTTTCTTTTGATAAGCTTTTTTAATTAAATCGAGCCGATGGACCTCGTGCTTATTTAAGTATTTAAAGGAATAACTTTCTTCCTCAACGCATAAAACCAAATGGACAAGTGTTTCAAAAACTCCTCTAAGGACAATAACTGCATCGGCATCCAAACCGATTTTGGCCAAAACGATAGACGCTTGTATCCCTTCCAAGCATTTAATAAAAAGACATGTCGAAATCAGCTTTTGCCGATCTTCTGATTGTGGCAAAAATTCATTTTTGGTCTTCTCGGCAAACCTGCTTATTTCACAAAAAAGCTGAAAAAGGTCTTTATGCTTCCTGCGAATCGGTTCGGCAAGACTCTCGATGTCGTCACTCAAAAAACCTTCTTCATCAAATGACATAAGCTTCCTGTATAGGGTTAGGAAAGGAAGACCAACAATCCAACATTTTCTCGTCAAAGATGCCGGAGTCGGCCAAGCAACTTTCTCCGCATCTCTTGATTGTTTGCCCCATAGTGTGCTTCCCGGTGGTGGTTGGAGCAAAGTGCAACGACATTACCTTCGGTGTCGGAACCCCCTTCCGCGAGAGGAACCACATGATGCGTCTCAAGGAATATCTTTCCATTTGCCATCGTGAAACCTGGTTGTGCACACCATTCGCACTTACCCGCAGCTCTTCTTGCGGGTTCAATTTTGCAAATTGAACCCTTGAGTTCAAACCGGCTGACAAGAAGTTTCGGGTTCAGGTTGCAAACCTGAACCCGCAAGACGATCGGGTTACCCCCCGCCCCTCTTCTCCTTCACCAGCGCCTTTACCTTGTCCACGGCGGCCAGGGCGTCGCCGCCGTACTCGGCCCCGATGGTGCCGGAGAACTCCTCGGTCACGACCGCGCCGCCGACTATCGGCAGGGCGTCTATGCCGCGCTCCTTCAACTGCTTTATAACCTTGTCCATCTCCATGACCGTCGTCGTCATGAGCGCCGAGAGGCCCACGACGTCCACTGCGTTCTTTTCGGCCTCCTCCAGGATCCTCTCGGCAGGCACGTTCTTGCCGAGGTCTATGACCTCGAAGCCGTGGTTTTCAAGGAGCGTGGCCACGATGTTCTTGCCGATGTCGTGTATGTCCCCCTCCACCGTGGCCAGAAGCACCTTTCCGGCGGTCGGCCCCTTGCGCCCCTTGAACTCCTCCTTCAAGCGGGCGAAGGCCTTCTTCATCGTCTCGGCCGAGAGCATCACCTGCGGCAGGTAATACCTGTTAGAGGCGAAGAGCCTGCCCACCTCCTCGAGCCCGGGGATGAGGGCGTCGTTGCCTATCTCCATCGGGTCCATGCCGTCGGCGAGTGCGCGCTCCACCATGGCGACTATCCCTTCCTCGTCGCCGTCCACTATGGCGTACTTGAGCTCGTCCTTTATCCCGGTAATGACCCTGGGACAGGCGAGCCCCTCACCCCCGCCCCCCCCGCCGGCGGGCGTCCCCGCCTTTTTGGCCGCCGGAGCGGCAAGCTCCTCGCGCCGCTCGGCGTAGGCGATGTACCTCTCGGCCCTCGTGTCCAGGTTAAGGAGCACCAGCGAGGCGTGGTAGGCGTCCATCATCACGCGGCTCGACGGGTTTATTATCGCCGCGTCGAGCCCGGCGGCCATGGCCATGGTGAGGAAGTTCGAGTTGATGACCCCTCGCGCTGGCAGGCCGAAGGAGATGTTCGATACCCCGAGGATGGTCGAAAGGCCGAGGTCCCCCTTGACGCGGCGTATCGCCCCGATGGTGGCAAGCGCGCCGTCAGGGGCGGCGCTCACCGTCATGGCGAGGCAATCCACCAGGACGTCCCGGCGGCTGAGCCCGGCTTCGAGGGCGGCGGCGAGTATCTTTTCGGCCACCTTGAACCTCCCCTCGGCGGTCTCGGGGATGCCCTCGTCGTCGAGGGCGAGCCCCAGGACCGAGGCCCCGTACCTGGCCGCGAGCGGGAGTATCTCTTCGAGCTTCTTCTTCTCTCCGCTTATGGAGTTGACGAGGGGCTTGCCGTCGGCGGCCTTGAGCCCGGCCTCCATGGCCTCGGGGCTCGAAGAGTCTATGACGACCGGCAACGTGGAGTTCTCGTTTACGGCGAAGACGGCCCTCTTCATGGCCGGAGTCTCGTCCATGCCCGGCACTCCCACGTTTACGTCGAGGGCGTGGGCCCCGGCGGCCTGCTGCTTGCGAGCCTCGTTCCTTATGCCCGCGGTCTTCCCCTCCTTGACCTCGGCGGCGAGGACCTTCCTGCCCGTGGGGTTTATCCTCTCGCCGACGATAATCGGCGCGAGCCCCCCTCCGAAGAGGACGAATCCCGTGCGCGAGGCGAGGGTCGAAAAGGGCGGGGGCGAAAGGTCCGGGGCTTTGCCCTCCCTGAAGGCCCCGGCCATGGCGGATATGTGCTCGGGGGTGGTGCCGCAGCAGCCCCCGAGGACCCTTACCCCGACCTCCGTGAGCCTCGGGACATAGGCGGCCATCTCCCCGGGCGTGGCCGGGAAGACCGTCTCCGTTCCGCGAAGCTCGGGGAGCCCGGCGTTGGGCTGGGCTATGAAGGGGACGGCGGTAACGCGCCTCATCGCCTCGAGGGCCTTGAATATCCCCTCTATGCCGAGGGAGCAGTTGGCCCCGAGCAGGTCGACGCCGAGGGCCTCCGCCACGATGGCGAAGCTCTCCGGCGGGGTGCCGAGCACCGTCCTCATCGTCTCGTCGAAGGTCATGGTGGCCGCCACGGGAAGCCCCGTGGACCGCGCCGCTATCACGGCGGCCTTCAGCTCCTTCAGGTCCATCATCGTCTCGATGATGATGAGGTCCGCGCCCCCCTCCCTGAGGGCCTCGGCCTGCTCGGTGAATATCTCGACGGCGGCGTCGAAGTCAAGCTCGCCCACGGGCTCGACGAACTCCCCGGTGGGGCCCATGTCGCCGGCAACGAACCTTTCGGCCCCGGCGGCCTCGCGGGCGCACCGGGCGGCGGCGACGTTTATCTCCCGGAGCCTCGCTTCGAGGCCGTACTCCCTGAGCTTTACTCTGTTGGCCCCGAAGGTGTTGGTGGTGAGCACGTCGGCGCCGCACCCGGCGTAGGCCGAATGGACGCGGCCGACCATCTCAGGGGCGGTGAGGCAGAGCTCGTCCGGGCACCCCCCTGGCTTCATGCCGAGCCTCTGGAGCATGGTGCCCGTGGCGCCGTCGAATACTAGCGGCCTTTCCCTCAAGGCCCTCCTGAAATCCCTCTCCATGAATTTAACCTCTCCTTATCTATGGTAAACGTCTGATTTTACCCCTTCGAGGCCGTTCTGGCAACGGGCTTTTTCGGTTTTTTCACCGCAGCGGGGGCCGAATGGCAAAAGGATTTAAATCTACCCCGCCCTTCGGCCGATATCAATGTATAACCCCAGAAGGAGGCCGGGAAGATGAAAAAGTTCGCCGTCCTTGTCGCGGCGGCCCTGTTGGTCGCAGGGTGCGCCGCCGAAAAGGCCCTCGAAAAGCCGGAGGAAGCGGTCCGGAAGGTGGAGACGCCGATGTGGAAGCTGATAAACTTTTACACCAACGGGTCCCGCGAGAACCCGATATGGTACCAGGACGAGTGGTTCGTATACAGGGTGGAGCTCGAGTACATAAAGAGCGGGGCGGGCTACGAGAGCGCCATCTTCACGTCCTGTCCGGTGGCCGGGGCCAGGCAGACGGTCTGGGACAGGAAGAGCGAGGAGTTCGTAAGGGAAGCGAGCTTCAAGCAGATGCCCTGCGACCCCTGCCACAGGAGGTGAGGGGCCGGGGCTGCTTCGTGACTACATCTTGCCGGTTATGTTCGGGAAGAACTCGTTGAGCTTGTAGCCGAGGGCGGTGTACTTCTTTACGCGCTCGTTGTAGGCCTTTACGGCCTCCTTGTACTCTTTCCTGCCGTAGAAAACCCCCGCGCCGGCGGCGACGTCGGCGAGCCTTGATACTATATCGTGGATCGCCGAGACCGCCTCGGTGAGGGCCTCGGCGTACTCGACGAGCGTCGTCGCCGAGATGTCGCTGTCGCGGCTCACCTTCTTTATTATGCGCCTCAGGTCAACACGGATGGCGTCGAGCCTGTCGCGGTGCAGGGAGTAGGGGACGGGCGTGGAGAGGCCGAGCGCCGCGCCCAGCTCCTTGAGGCTCGACTTGAATACCTTCTTGTGTATCTCCATGTAGTCGAGGAGCAGCCGGTAGACCTCCTGCGCCTCCTGTCTGTGTTTGATCATATCCTCATCTTCCAATCGCCGGGTTTTCCGCGCCCGCCCCTCCATGGGGCCGGCGGCTACACTATATAACACAGCCCCCCCGGAAATCCAAGACAAAGGGCGCTTCGGCCCCGCCGCCCCGGCCGGAGGGCCGCCGTCGAAAAAGGACTTGTCAATTGGGCCCGCCCGCGTTTTAATGTCCCCGGCCGGGGACGAAAGAGCCGGATTCCCATGGGATAAATGCTATAATGTAACAGGTCGTCGGTTTTTGCGGAAATGGAGGGGGGTAGCGCCGGATGAGCGTCATAAAGGCTGTCCTGTTCGACTTCGGGGGCGTTCTGGCCGAGGAGGGCTTCCGTGAGGGGCTCAAGGCGGTGGGGAAGATAGCCGGGTTCGACCCCGAGAGGTTCTTCGCCAAGGCCAGAAAGCTCGTCTACGACTGCGGCTACACCTCGGGCAGGGCCACGGAGGCGGAGTACTGGCGCAGGCTCAGGGAGCAGACGCAGGTGGAGCTTACGGACGCGGAGATGAGGGTCGAGATACTGGGGAGGTTCGTCTTGAGGCCCGCCGTACTCGACTTCGCCGGAACCCTCAGGGCCCGCGGGCTGAAGGTCGCCATACTCACCGACCAGACGAACTGGATAGAGGAGATAAACGCGAGGACCCCCTTCTACGGCCAGTTCGACTACGTCTTCAACTCCTTCCGCATAAGCAGGACGAAACGCGACCCGGCCGTATTCACCGACGTATGCAGGATCATGGGGGTGGAGCCCGCCGAGGCCCTCTTCATCGACGACAACCCCGGACACGTCTCCAGGGCCGGGTCCGTGGGCCTCGTGACCATACTCTTCACGGACGTCCCGGACATGCTCGCCGAGGCCGAAAAGGTCCTCGGGGACGGCCCCCGGCGCGGCATGGACGATGATCCCCATTAAGGACGACATCCCGACGAGGACTTTCCCCTTCGTTACCATCGCGCTCATAGCGGTGAACACCCTCGTCTTCTTCTACGAGGTCATGCTCGGCCCCAGGGGCATCGAGCTCTTCATATACAAGACCGCGGCCATCCCCTTCGAGGTGACCAGGATGGTCGACATCTACCCGCGCTCGGTGGTGCACCCGCCGCTGACGCTCCTTACGGCCATGTTCGTCCACGGGGGGCTCTTGCACCTGGCCGGGAACATGCTCTTTCTGTGGATATTCGGGGACAACATAGAGGACGTGATGGGACACTACCGGTTCATCGTCTTCTATCTCCTCGTCGGCCTCGCGGCGAGCATGACCCATGTGCTCGCCGACGTGAACTCCACCGTGCCCATGGTGGGGGCCTCCGGGGCCGTGGCAGGGATCCTCGGGGCGTACTTCGTCCTCTTTCCGAGGGCGAACGTCCAGACGCTCGTCTTCCTGATATTCTTCGTCACCGTGGTGCGCATACCCGCCGTGGTCTTCCTGGGCCTCTGGTTCGTCTTCCAGATATTGAGCTCCGGGTCCGCGGACGGCATAGCCTGGTTCGCCCACATAGGGGGCTTCGCGGCCGGGGTGATAGGCGTCTACATCTTCAGCTCCAGGCAGGGGAGGAGGCCCACGCCCCTGCGCTGACGGCAGGGCTGTTTCAGGGCCATGGCTTATGGAAAATAAGAACGGGAGGAGGGTTAAAATGTTCCACATCGCAGACCCGGAGGTAATCAGGAGCGGACGGGTTACCGACGTCTACTTCGCCAGGACCCTCGAGATACTCAAGGCTAAGGGGGTGGACAGGCGCGTCCGCGCCGAGTTCTTCGCAAAGAACCTCCCCGACGACTGGCGCTGGGGTGTGCTCGTGGGGGTTGAGGAGGTGGCCGGCCTCATGGAGGGCCGCCCCGTCAACATCCGGAGCTTCGCCGAGGGCGAGGTCTTCATGCCCTGGGAGCCGGTGATGGAGATCGAGGGGATGTACCAGGATATCTGCTTATTCGAGACCGCGATGCTCGGCCTCATATGTCAGGCCTCGGGTGTGGCCACAAGGGCGGCGAGGACCAGGATAGCCGCCGCCGGCAAGCCGGTGGTGAGCTTCGGGGCAAGGCGCATGCACCCGGCCATCGCCCCCATGATCGAGCGCGCCGCCTTCATAGGCGGGTGCGAGGGCGTGGCCGTCGTCTACTCCGCCGAGCTGATAGGCGAAAAACCAGTCGGCACCATGCCCCATGCCCTCATACTCGTCCTCGGGGACACGGTGGAGGCCATAAAGGCCTTCGACGAGGTGATGGACAGGGAGATCGGGCGCGTGGCCCTCATCGACACCTTCAACGACGAGAAGTTCGAGGCGCTCCGGGTCGCTACGGCGATGG
>JBHHVK010000091.1:0-8121 GCA_046754205.1 Thermodesulfobacteriota bacterium | reverse complement strand
GGACGGCGTGGAGCGACGGACGGTACACCGTGACGGTTTACAAGCAAGCCGGAGGAAGCCCGGCCCCGGCGAGCGATACGGTGATAGGGGCAGGGATGCTCGACATCGAAAGCGACAAGGAGGTATACCTCGATAAGCTCCCCTCTTTCATCCACAAGTGGATTCTCAACAAGCTCGTGGAGAGCCCCACCGGGACGTTTACGCTCTACGACGACGACGGCACGACCACCCTCAAGACCTGGGTCGTCACCGGGACCACGAGGGGGGCGGCGACGTGATGAACCCCCGGATATGGGGCTGGTTCGACGGGTTCAAGAGCGTGGCGTTTTGGGGGTGGACGGATTCGGCGGTTGTACCGGGAGGTTTCGCGCCCGGCACCGTAGAGCGGGTCGTAAGCAACAAGGGGGTGTGGGCTGAGTTTCTGCCCCTGGCGTTAAAGGGCGCGGCCTTCCCCACGGTTTCTCAGGCCGGTACAAGTACAAGGGCCACCGTCACCCGCGCGGCCGGGAAGGCCGCCGCTACGATCCTGACGTCAAAGGCCGAACCCGGGACCGACCCGTGCAGGGCCGCGCACCACAACGGGCCGTGGGTAAGTGTAACGGCCAGGTTCACGCCCTCGGTGGGTACTTCCGGGAGGCCGGGGCTCATTGCCCGAAGTTACAGGCCTGGCAAGTCGGTGAAAAAGTAAACCCCCGGAGGCGGCGAAGGCCCCTTTGTCAGTTACCTCTGGGGCGGGAAAAGGAATCCAAAGGGAGGCGACAGGATGAAGCAGCAGTTCTTCGTAGATACGCCGGACACCTTCAGGACCTACGTATACGAGAACAACCGCAAGGTCGTCCCGCCCTCGGCGACGATAACGGTGTATAAGCCAGGCTCGAAGGACAAGCTCCTCGACTCGGTCGCCATGACGATAGCCGCCGACGGCCTCCTCTCCTACGCCCTTACTGCACAGGAGAACGGGCTCGCAGGGATGAACTACAAGGCCGTCATCTCCTACGTCCACGGCGGAGCTACTTGGTACGTAACGCTCTTCTACGACGTGGTGAGGAGCAGGCTCGTAAAGGTGATAACGGACGAGGACATCGTCACCGAGCTGCCGCAGCTCAAGGACAACGGCTGGCGCATAAGGGGCGTGGCCCAGTCAGGCTCCACCACCACGATAGTCGACCCCGAGCTCAAAAGGTACGATGACGATTACTTCACCGGCGGGCTCGCCTATTCCATCGACAAGGACGAGACACGTGAGATAGTGGGGTCCCTGTCGGCCACCGGGACGATCACCACGACGGATTTTTCGAGCCCCATCGCTGCCGACAGGTACATACTGACCAGGTCCTACACGAAGGAGACCCAGCGCGCCTTCGAGAAGATAGAACAGAGGCTCGCGAGCGTGGGAAAACGCCCCCACCTCGTCCTCGACCCCTATGACCTGCGCGAGGTCCACATCTACTACTCGGTGGCAGAGGCCTCGAAGGGGCTTACCGTAGAATCCGGGGACGTCTGGTGGGACCTGTGGAAGGAGTACGAGAAAAAGGGGGACGAGGTCTTCAGCCACCTCAGGTTCAAATACGACTATACCGGGGACGGCTTCGTCGCCGGAGTGGAGACCGATGCGAGGGTCAAGAAGCTCGTGCCCGTAAGGAGATAGTCCCTGTGGGCAGTGCCCCCGCAGATGGACAGAGAGGAGGCTGCCGGTGGGCAACTTCGACACCGTTACCGCGATAACGGATAACATCCAGAGGAGACTCGAATCCGAGGGCATAAACTTCACCCGCGCCGTCTACGAGGACGAGCGCACCGTGCCGGCGAGCCTCATCCCCCTGGGGCGTATATTCTACGCCGGGGAGGCCTTCGAGTACGCCCACGGCCAGAGGCCGAAGTACGCCGAGGCGGAGTTCTCCATAAGGGTCATACTGAACGAGCGGGACCCGGTCGACAGGGTGCGTTCCCAGCAGAAGTGGGCCCACAGGATAAGGGAGGCCCTCACGGTGGCCGCCCTCAACACCGGCGCGCTTTCTTCTACCAGGCTGGTTAGCAGGGTGACGACGGCGAGGGTCGATGCCCAGAGCCGTGGCGGCACGTCGGCCGTGGTCTGCAGGACCCTCGTCAGGTACAGGGAGGTTTAGCCGCCGGAGCGGGTCGAACCCAAGACTTCAAAGGAGGAATATCTCAGATGGCCAAGAATACCATGTACCTCGCCCTCGGCGAAGAGTCCGCAAGAGGTGTAAAGGAGTCCACCACCGTCGGCTTCATCCCGCTCTTGAGCCCCGGCATACCCAAACTCGAGTTCGACGACAGGACGAGGGCCGAGCTCCGGGGCGAGGAGGCCTCCCTCGGGGACTCCGCCGTCAGGCGGATGCGCAGGAGCTGGTCCGGGTCGCTGGAGATGCCGTTCTTTACGGAGGCCGGCTCGACGCCCGGTTCCGTGGGCACGCTCCTCAAGCACTTCTTCGGCCTTTCCACGAGCGCCCAGAACGGGGCCACCGGCCAGTATTCTCACATCTTCTATCCGGTGGCAGACCCCTTCGACGCCGGAAACCTCGGCTCCAGGGCTCTCACCCTGAACCTCAACATAAACGAGGGGCTGGTGATGAAGAACTGGCCCTTCGTCGGCGGCAGGGTGAAGGGCCTCGCCTTCGAGCAGGAAGCCGGCAGCCAGCTCAAGGTTTCGGCCGAGGTCATGGGCCAGTTCAGGGACACGGTCACCGGCGAGATAGGCTCGGCTGTCTTCGCTGCCGAGAACCTCCGCTGCGACTACAACAACCTCTCCGTCTACACCGGCCCGATTACCAGGACCGGTACGGCCCCGGACTATACGGACTTTTCCTTCGCCGGCGCGGTGCGCATAAAGCCGGACAAGGTCTCGGTCAAGGTCGAAAACGGCATGGAGGACGTCCTGCGCCTTTCCGGGGTCGACTACCCCGATAAGACCCGCCTCGGAGGCTTCAAGGTCTCGGTCGAGCTCGCCATCGACTGGGAGGACCCTGCATCGGGTTTCTCCTCGGTGGACGAGTTCAACGCCTGGGCCGCCGGCGCGTCGTCCTCGAACCTCTGCCTCCACTGGGACACCGGCACTCAGGCAGGGAGCGGAGACAACCACGGCCTCTACATCGACATCCCGGCGGCGCGGAGGACCGGAGGTGAGCCGGACTACAATCTCGAAAAGGACCCGATGATAACCTTGAAGTACGAGGGGCTTTTCGACGCCTCCGTTACGCAGTACATGGTGGGCGTCCTGCTCAAGAACACGGCTTCCGCGGTCTAATCGGTTATCGGTTGTCGGATAGCGGTTCACGGATAACGGATAACGGCTTAAGGAGGTACTGATGGCTATTATCAGCTTCGATCGGGACGCGGTCGTCGACTACATTCCGGCATACGGCGGAAACCGCGACAGCGACACCCCCTGTGTGGTAAGGCTCAAGTTTGTCCCCTACTCCAGGGTGCAGCACTACTCGCGCATGATAGCGGCCCGCACCAGGGGCATCACCGACCCGGAGAAGGTCGCCGAGGTCACCCATGCGGTCCAGCGGAGGCAATTCGTCGACAGCGTCGAGGACATCGACAACTACTTCGTCGGCGATCGGGAGGTGACCGACCCGAAGGAGTTCTACGACACGGCCGACACCGACCTCGTCATAGAGATAATAAAGGCCATGGAGTCTCACGCCAGGCTCACCGAGGGCCAGCGAAAAAACTCGTAGCGGGCTTCCGCTGGGGCCTTCTTACGGCCCGCGGGGGAAGCCCCTTTGACTGCGAAACGTGCTCGGACGCAGACCGCCGGGCCCGGAACTGCGCCAACAGGCTCGGCCTTACGGATAGGGCCAGGGCCGTGGAGGAATACACGCCAGAGGTCACCCGTGAGCACCTGGGCAGGGGCGCGAAAAAGGTCTTTAGATTGGGCGGCCTCCGGCTCTACGAGTGCCCCTTGAGCTACATGACCGTGGATACGGCCGAGGTGATGCGCCTCGTTTACCTTGTGGACGGCTCCGGGGCTCTCCTTCACCCCGGCGGCTGGGGCGGGCAGCCCGCGTGGCTCGTAGAGGCCTGCGAGCTGTACAGGGTCGAGAGCGCGAGGAATATCAAGGACAAGAGTGATGGCTGACAACAGGCTCAATATAATAATAGGCGTACAGGACGAATATTCAAAGGGCCTGGAGACCTTTTCCGATTCGGTCGATAGGTCTGTCTCCAGGGCCAGGCAGCGCTTCGAAGAGCTCGATAGCGCCCAGAAAGAGGCGGGACTCGGCGTCGATAAACTCAAGAAGCAGTACGAGGAGCTGGGTTCTTCCGCAAAGCTGCGCGGTTCCTTGGAGGGCGCGGGGGGGGCAGGCGCGGTCCTCGACAGGAAGTTTCTCCCGGGCGCAAAGGCTTTGAATGCGGACTTTACCGCGCTCGCGGAGAAGAATATCCCCGCCACAAAGGCCGAAGAGGACGCCCTTGGAAGCGGCGCCATCCCTGCCGCCCCTGAAGAGAATGTCGAAGTCATCGGTCAGCAGGAAAAACACCAGGCGCTGTTGGATGAGAAGCAAAGATTTATCACCGCTGATCAAGCCTTGACGGAGAGGCATGCAAAAGATCTGATCGAACTTGATAAAAGAAAATGGGCGACTTTCCTCGATAACGCCGGGCAGAGCGCCGGGACCATGTCCAACATGATGCAGAACCTCTTCGTGGCCACGGGGAGCAAGCACCGGGCCATGTTCGAGACGATGAAGGCCTTTGCCATAGCCGAGACGATTATCCAGACGTTCCGCGCCGCCCAGGGCGCATACGCGGCGATGGCCAAGATAAACCCCGCCCTCGGGATCGCCGCCGCCGCGGCGGCCACGGCCGCCGGCCTTGCGAGGGTCAGGCTCATAAGCGACACGAAGCCAGCGGGTGCGACGGCCACCATCAGCGCCGAGGGCACGGCCAACCCGCCCTTTGAGGGGGGCTCTTTTTCGGCGCAACCGGTCCCCCAGAGGTTTGAGAAGGAGAGCCTTCCCACGCAGCATATTACGATTCAGATATACAGCCCTCTCTCCGAGCAGAACTGGGAGAAGATAGTGGAGGACAACATCGCGCCGGCGCTCATGGACCTTAAGGACAGGAATGTGGAGATCTCCTTCAATGTGTGACAAAGAAGATATCTCGAGGCCACGCTGACCCCGCAGGCGGAAGCAGGCGAGAGTTCACCATAGAGTATCGCCGGTTCGGGCTGCAGACGTTTATCCTTTTTTAATTAACCCTCTGAAAATCCAGACCGGTACAGGGCCGACTTTCGACCGTCTCCGCCGGCCCGCAGGGTTTTTTTCTCGAAATCCTTACAGCAGGAGGTCTGCCGATGGCTCAATGGGCCAAGATAAAGTTTTACTACTCCACCATGCTCGGCTCCCCTGGCTCCGTGCTCGCCGCCGACTCCACGGACACGGGTGGCGATTACTCGGTGGACTACATCCACAACATGCTCGAGACCAACCAGTGGAGGTCCACCGGCACGACAAGCCCCCAGCACATAACCTATGACGCCGGGGCCGGGAACGCCGGGTCGGCGGACTACCTGGTCATACTGGGACACAACCTCAACTCCGCCGGGGCCACGGTGGCGCTCCAATACTCGACCGACAACTTCGCGGCCGACATAAACGACGCCTTCACCCCGGAGACGCCCGCCGCGGACACCGTATACATAAAGGAGTTCACAGGCCCCGGCCCTTACAGGTACTGGAGGCTCAGGATAAGCGGCGCCGCCTCGGCCCCTTACATGGCCGTATGCGTCTGGGGCCCGGCGACCGAGCTCGACTACGCCACGGCCGGGTTCGACCCCCATGGCGAAAAGACCCACGCCACCGTGAACCTGAGCGCCGGGGGATTTGTCACGGGGGTGCACGCGAGGTACACGGAAAGGGTCATCAGCCTCAGGTTCGGCGACGCCGACCAGGCGCTCTACGACAAGATAAGACTGTGGAGGGAGGCCTCGGGGCTCAAGAACTTCTTCCTGGGCTGGGAGAGGTCCGGCCACCCGGACGAGGTCTACCTGGTGAGGCCCGACGCCTCGTTCCGGAACCCGCTGCGCGAGGGCGGCCTCTACAGGGACATAACGTTGAGGCTCAGGGGACGCAAGGAGTCCTGACCGCGCCAGGGGTCTTACCGCCTTAAACACCGGGGTATTTAAGATGGCCATAACGCTTGCATCCAAGTTCCTGACCCAGCTCAAAAGAGGTGTCAACACACCCAACGTGGTCGTGGATCTCGAGCTCGACGGCGGGATGAGAAGGTTCGGCTTCCACGGCTCCAACGAGACCCCTCTGGTGATGTACGTCGCCGACGGGACGCATACGGCCTCCGGCGAGATATACGCCGTAGGCTCGGACGAGCTCCCCATGGTGGAGGCCAACCTCAAGGCGGTCTCGTCGCTTCAGAACAAGCTCGACCCGAAGACAGGGTATTCCACCAGGGGACGGCTCTCCTTCGTCCTTACCGGCAAGGACGTCTTCTCCCCCATGGTCCGCGACGAGTACCTGAAGAACCGCAGGGTCACGCGCAGGGACGGCTTCATCTCCTCCGGCTTTACCTTCGCCGACTACGCCCCTACTTTCACCGGGAGGATACTCGACTGGTCGAGGCGCGCCGGCGAGCTCACCCTGGTGGTGGCCGACGACCTCAAGGACGCAGGCTGCAGGATCCCCCCCGACAACGAGCCCGGCACCCAGTACATAGACTACCGCAACTCGAACCCCGTAGACGTCATAAAGGACATACTTACCGCGCGGCTCGGCATATCGGCTTCTTACATAGACACGCAGGCCTTCGACAGCGAAAGGGACGAGTGGCTCGGCGGCGTCAGGTTCGATCGCGTCGTTACCGAGCCCGCACCGGCCAACGAGTACCTGAACGAGCTCCAGGCCGAAACCAACTCCTTCCTGGTCCACGACGGCGAGAAGATAACCTTCAAGGTCTTCAGCCCCCCCCGCCCCGGCCAGAGCGTGGAGGAGTGGACAGATGATAGGCACATCATCGGGGGGGCCTTTCGCCAGAAGGGCGGCTATGTGGACAACTTCTTCAACAGGGTGGTGGTCTACTACGACTATGACGAGTCCGGGAGCGACAAACCCCTGAACTTCGAATCGGCGGTGATATCCGTCGACGCCGCCTCCCAGAACCCGGTCCAGTGGGACGAGACCAGGACCAGGGTCATAAAGAGCAAGTGGATCAGGAGCCTCACCGCTTCCAGCACCGCGAACATAAGCGGGGTCGCTCTCTACCACGTATCGGTGGCCAACGGCACGGGGACGGGCACGCTCTCCTTCAGCTCAACTCAGAATACCATTACCTGGACGCCTCCCGGGGGCGCGGCGGGAGACGCGGTAAAGCTCTCCAGGGACGGCAAGTACAAGGTCACGGGCCTTGACAGAAACGCCTACGTCCGCGTACTGGTCACAAGGGGCGCCCTGCCGGCGGAGGACGCCTCTGACACGGTCACCGCGGTCGGCCTTGACGGCAAGAGGTACGCCGCTATTCTTGCCAGGAGGCTCCTTAACCGCTACCGGAACCCTGTCTCCGTGGTGGCCTTCGATGTGGACCTCAACAGCGTTGCCCACGAGGGGAAGTTCATAAAACCGACGGACCTCAAGGACATAACGACCGTTGACGCCTGCGAGAAGGGCGAAGGAAGCTGGGTGAAGGAGAGGGTCATGGTCACATCGGTCCGCCCCGACTTTTCCGCCCACAGGGTCGGCGTGGAGGCGATAGAGACGAAGATGTACCGCAGGTTCGGCTTCGTGGCCCCGGTGGGGCTCCCCGACTACCCGCTGGCGGACAGGACCCATAGGGAGTACGCCTTTATAGGCGCTCCGGACAACACCTTTAACGCCGGCTCAGAGGACGGCTACTACACCTGGTAGCGCGGGGCCCCGGGCCGCGCAGGCGAGGCAGAGAGGCGAGGAGGCAAAATGGCAAACCCTTCGAAGAGCTGGACGGACATAATGGACTCCCAGGTCGACGCCGAGAGTCCTCTCGACACCACCCTCATGACCGAGATAAGGGACAACCTCGTGCACATCAGGGAGTGGCTGGGGCTCACATATACCCCCGCCCAGGACCATGACCACGACGGGGTGAACAGCAAGAGCGTGGTCC
>JBHHVK010000090.1:0-8154 GCA_046754205.1 Thermodesulfobacteriota bacterium | reverse complement strand
TCCGGCCGCCGGTGGTCTGGAGCACGCTGGTGATGGAGACGTCCACGGAGCGGCCCACGAAGTCGCGGCCCTTGTCTATGACCACCATGGTGCCGTCATCGAGGTAACCCACGCCCTGGGCGTGTTCCTTGCCCTCCTTGAGGACCAGTATGGTGAGGGTCTCCCCGGGCATTACCACGGGCTTGAGCGCCGTGGCGAGCCTGTTTATGTTGAGCACGGGCACGCCCTGGAGCTCCGCTATCTTGTTGAGGTTGGCGTCGTTGGTGAGGACCTTGGCCTCGAGCTTCTTGGCCAGGGCCACGAGCTTGGCGTCCACCTCTTTTATGGAGGGTACGTCATGGTCCGTGATGGCCACCTCGACCGTTTCCGAACCCTGTATCTGCTTGAGGATGTCGAGGCCGCGCCTGCCGCGCACCCTCTTTACCGGGTCGGACGAGTCGGCTATGTGCTGAAGCTCGCCGAGCACGAAATGCGGGACGATAAGGAGGCCGTGGATGAACCCGGCCCCGGCCACCTCGGCGACCCTCCCGTCTATTATCACGCTCGTGTCCACGAGCAGCGGGGCTGAGGCGCCGGCCGCAGGGGTGGGGCGTACGGGGGAGGCGGAATCCGCCTCCGGGGTCTTTGAGAAGTGGTTTTTCAGCTCGTCCCCCTTCTTCATGCCTATGCTGAGCCCGATGTATCCCACGACGCAGTTGGCGAGGAGGTAGGACAATAGCTGGAGGTAGAGGCTGTCGCGGAGGAAGTTGACGACGAATGGGTAGGTCAGGAGGTTCGCCACGACGAGGCCGGTAACGAGGCCCACGGCCCCTCCGACGACGATCCTCAGGGGGGTCTTCTTTACCCTCTCCTCGAAGAGCATGGCGGCCGCGGCTATGAGAAGGCCGCTGACGATGCCGGTGTTCGCCATGGCCTTGTTGCCGGTCAGCTGAAGTATTATGAGGTATCCGCTCGCAGAGGCGAATACTACGAGTAGAGCTCGCATCAGAAGGAGCACGGTCAGCTCCTGTCTTGGTTCTTGTTGGATATGATGCGGTAGAGTTCCGCTTCGACTTTTTCTTCTTTGAGCTTTTTCGCGATGGCGAGTTCTTTTACCAGGAGGTTTTTGGCGGTATCGAGCATCCTCCTTTCACCGAAGGAGAGCTCCTTGTCGAATTTGAGGAGGTAGAGGTCGCGCAGCACGGCGGCGACTTCCATCACGCAACCGCTCTTTATCTTGTCGGTGTATTCCCGGTAGCGCCTGTTCCATGTCTGGTTGTCGAGCACGGTGCCCTTCCTGTCCCTCAGGATTTCGTAGATCTTGGGGACCATGCTCTTTTTGACGATCTTCCTGAGGCCCACGGTGACGGCGTTGTCCACGGGGACCATGATGGTGGCGTCCGTGTCAAGGACCTTGAGGACGTAGAAGCTCTTCATGCTCCCGCTCCCGGACACGTCCCTTGATTCGATACCCATTATCTTGCCGACGCCGTGGGCTGGATAGACAGCAAGGTCGCCTGATTTGAAAGTCTGGTCAACGGGAGTTGTCATGGAATTCCTTGGGGTGAGAAAAGCTCAATCTTTTCAATACTATAACACAAATCATCGCCGTAGTCAATGTTTTTGAAGGCTTAACCCGGCTTTTAACGTCCTTCAGGGATGCTGAAGACCTCCGGGCCGACCTCCGGGGCCGCCTCGACCGAAGAATATCTTATATCTATCAACTGGGTGCCGTCGTCGATGGATATCCTGTGGGGCACGACCCTGCCGTCGACCACCCTCCAGTCGCCGAGCTTTGCCCGGAGGACCTCGCGGCCCTCCACCGTCTTGGTCACGACCGAGGGCCTGCCGCCCGGGCCGGTCTCGTATGAGTAGCGCAGCCTTCTGCCCGTTCGGTCCGTGGTCTCCCCCTCGAAGGGGCCGGACCCTGTCAACAGGGCGACAAGGTCCCCGGAGGAGAAGGAGTAGGGGAAGAAGGGGTCGGTCCAGTCATAGGACCTGAGGCGGCCGTCCGAGAAGACCATGAGGGTTGCGCCGTCGCTTGCAAGCGTGGCGGCGACTTGGCCCAGTGGGGCGAAGACCTCTATCCTGAAGCGGTCCGGGCTCTTCGCCACTATGACCGCGCGTCCGTTTACGGTTACGTCTCTTTTGAGCGTCACGACGGCCCTGGCCCTCAGGGACTCGGGCGCCGGGCCGGCAGGCGGTGTGGGCCTTTTCGTTACGGCGGGGAGGGCCGCGCATCCTGAAAGGAGGAAAAGAAGCAGCAGAACGGGGGGCCGTGGGAATGTACGGTACTTACTTCCTGATCTCCGCCTTGAGTTTTTCAAGCTTGCTCCTAAGGGCCTCGTTCCCCGGGTCTATCTTTGACGCCGACTCGTAGACGTCGAGCGCCTTGTCCTTGGAGCTCTTCCTGAGGTAGGCGTCCCCGAGGTGCTCCATGACCACGGGGTCATCGGGCAGGTACTCGAGCGCCTTTTCGAGTTCGACTATGGCCTTGGCGTATTCGCCCTTCCTGAAGTATACCCAGCCGAGGCTGTCGAGGATGTGGCCGCTCTTGGGTTGTATGGCGAGCGCCCTCTTTACGTAGTCCTCGGCCTCGTCGAGCTTTACCCCCCTGTCGGCGTAGGTGTAGCCGAGGTAATTCAGGGCGTTCGCGTTCTCCGGCTCCATCTTTATCAGTCTGTAGAGGAGCTTTATCATATCCTCGTCCCGCCCTGCGTCGTCGTAGAGAACGGCCATGGCGAAGAGCAGGTCGGTGTTCTCGGGGTCGAGCTCAACGGCGCGGTCCATCGCCTCCACGGCCTCGCCGTACCTCTGGGCGCGCCTGAGTATCGAGGCGAGCAGCTTGTAGAGATGCTGGTTTGACGGGTTCTCGGCGGTGGCCTCCTTGAGCTCGCGTATAGTGTCGTCTATCCTTCCCTGGCGCTCGTAGATGTAGGCGAGGTGTATCTTGGCGTCCACGAAGGAGCTGTCCCCTGCGGGTATGCGTGCGAACTCCCCGGTGGCCCGCTCGAGCTCTCCCTTCTCCTCGTAGGTGGTGGCGAGATAATACCTCACCCTGTGGAGCTCGGGGTTCAGTGCGAGGGCGGCGCTGAACTTTTCTATGGCGTCGTCGTACCTTCCCTTCTCGAAGTGTATGAGCCCGGACTTGACCTTGGCGTCTATCCTGGTCTCAGGGTACTCTTCGAGCGTTTTGAGCTGGACAAGCGCCTCGTCGAGCCTGTTCTGCTGTATGAGGAGCCCGGCGAGCCTTCCGCGCAGCGACGTGTCGCCGACGATCCGCTCGAGCCCCAGCTTGTACGCGTCTATCGCCTTCTCGTACTTCTTGTCGAACTCGTAGGCGAGCCCGAGCTCGTGGTAAAGGGCCCCGAAGTGGTTGTTTATCTCGATGGCCTTGAGGAAGTGTTCGGCGGCCTTGTCGTAGTCGCTTCTTTCGAACTCCACCTTGCCGAGGTAGTAGTAGGCCATCACCGACTCGGGGTTGAGGCGGAGGAGCCCCTTGAAGGTCTCAACGGCCTTGTCAAAGGCATGCGTTCTCGCGTAAAGGGTCCCGAGGAGCAGGTAGTTCCTGTTGTTGGCCGGGTCGAGCTCTATCGCCTTCCGGTAGTTCTCGGCCGCCTCATCCTCCTTCTTGAGTATGGTGAGGAGCTCGGCCTTCCTCAGGTAGCTTACGGGGTATTCCGGGGCGGCCTCGATGGCCCTGTCGAGCTGCGCCTCCGCCTTGTCGTACTCTCCGAGGGAGATATAAAGACCACCGATGTCGGCCAGAAGGAGCGCAGAGGTGGGGTCGAGCTTTATCGCCTTCTTGTAGAACCTGATGGCGCCCCAGGCGTCCCCGTTCTTCTTGAGTATCTGGGCCACGGTGAAGTAGTAGTAGGACCCCGAGAGCCGGGTTTGTGTCGTCCTCTCGACCGCCTTCGCCTCGTCGTGCGACGGGGTGGCCTGGGCCGGAGTCAGAAGGGCTGGCAGGAAAAAAATAAAGGCCGGTAGCGCCAGCCTCTTAAAGATAATATCCAAAGTGTTCCTCCATGGGTCTTCCGGCTGTAAAAGGTCGCCTTCCGGGCTCCCTGATCGCCTGCTCGGGAAAACCCGTTCCGGGCCGAATGCGGGATAAGCCTTTATGACTCTGGTGACGGTCTGCGTCAATTAAGGATATTTTATTCAGGATAGACTTTCCCTTTATAAATATTATCATCTTTTGAGCCGGCGGTCAACCGGTAGTATATCGGCCGCGGGGGGGAAAGCCTTTATCCCGGAGTGAAAAAAGGTTGGGAAAGGCCGGGCGCAGTCGTGCTTCGGCCGGGCCGGTGGAGGGGAGGCCGGAGGCGGTGTGGAGGGGGCCAGCGGCGGCCGGGTCAGGCGCTTTCGAGCGCCCGCCTGGACTTCTTTGCCCTTGCCGCCTCGATTCGTTCTCTTATCCCGGGCGAGAGGTGGACCCCGTCGGTGTCGAGGGTGGAGAGGATATCCGTTATGACCTCTATCTTCTCCCTGACCGAGAAGCCCTTGTGTACGATCATGAGCCGTTCGCCCCGGAACTCGCAGAGCCCCCCCGGTGTGTTTACCTCTCCCACGTGGAGGTTCTCGTAACTCAGGTTGAGGCCGAGTTTGGCGGCGGCCTCTTCGAGCATGCCCAGCAGCGCGTCGTTATTCATGACACGTATTGTCCCGATTCCCTTTTTGCCTGTCAAGGGTAAAATTCCTCCACCGCCGGGAAACAAATGGGTTGACACGAAACAAGCGTTGGTTTATAGTCTACGGGAAAAGTGATATTCGCCTTTATTATCGCTCATGTCGGCGTTTTGGGCAATCAGGTTGAAAGGAGTGGGAAACAGATGGCTGAGAACATAATCAACGTCACAGATTCGAACTTCGAATCCATGATAATTGAGTCGGACACGCCGGCCCTCGTGGACTTCTGGGCCGCGTGGTGCGCCCCGTGCAAGGCGATAGGCCCCCTGGTCGAAGAGGTGGCCGACGATTACGCGGGCAAGGTGAGGGTGGCCAAGATGAACGTCGATGAGAACCCTTCCACCCCCGGAAAATACGGCGTAAGGGGCATACCCACCCTCATACTCTTCAAGGACGGCAAGGTCGTGGACCAGCTCGTCGGGGCTGTCCCGAAGAACCAGATAACCGAGCTTGTGGACAAGAGCCTCGCCTGACGGGGCCGGGGGCCGGGGGGCCAGGGGGGCCAGGGGGGCCAAGGGGGGCCAAGGGGGGCGGAGTTTTTGGGGCGAAGTTCTTACGGTGGGGCCGGGTGTTAGGGGGGTGGAGTTTTTAGCGGGGGGGGCGGGTCTTATTGATTGGTCCGGGGAGTCCTCTACGCCGCCGCTCTCGGTCCCCTGTCGAGCCCTTCGCCTGCGGCGGCGGGACCGCGGGTTCTGACCGCGGCCTCTGACCGGACCCCTTGATATCCCTGACAGGTTCGCCTGTCTTTTTTTTTGCCTTGCCATCGCCCGGCCCCCGGCCGGGCGCCGGAACCCTGAAGGAGGGACGACGATTACCGCCATGCCTTTGAGGACCAGGGTTTCATACGCCCTATCCCTTGTGATGATCACAGCCGCGCTGGCCCTTTTTACCTACGGTTGCTCGGACTCCGGCACACGTGAAGAGGACGCCGGCGCCCGGAAGTGGGCCACCGAGGTGGGCGCCAAGGCTCCGCCCTTTACGGTGGACCTCTTCGGCGGCGGTGTCTTCGACCTCGGCAAGTTCGAAGGCACCCCCGTGGTGGTTAACTTCTGGGCCTCCTGGTGCGGTCCCTGCAAGTACGAGGCCCCCCTGCTCGACAGCGTCTACCGCGAGTACGGACCCCGCGGCGTCGTCTTCATCGGCGTGGCCGTTCAGGACGTGGAAGAGAGCGCTACGGCCTTCATCAAGAAGTACGGGGTGGGTTTCCCCAACGGGCTCGACCGCACCGGCGAGATCATGAGGGACTACGATATCTTCGTCATCCCCAGGACCTTCGTCATCGACGGCGACGGCGCCGTAAGCTACGCGCACTCGGGCCCCATCTCCGAAGAGGGCCTTTCCGCCGCCATCGAAAAGGTCCTCTGAGCCCCTCCCCGCCTGTGTCTCTCTCTCCAGCGCCCTCCGCCGGCCTTCCGCTTGCGGGCGGCGTAAGAGCCTGATAAAATCGCAAATCATGCGCGGTGCGGGGTCGTCCGGAGCCTGTCCACTGCTTCTGCCGCCCTCTCCCGCCGCCCTCGCCATCCAAGGAGATCGCCCATGACGGCCCAGCTCACCCCCGGGGCCATAAAGGTCCTCGAAAGAAGGTACCTCAAGCGGGACGACGCGGGACACGTCGTGGAGACCCCGGACGAGATGTTCAGGCGCGTGGCCTCGAACGTCGCAGGCGCCGAGCTCCGCTACGAAGCCGGACCCGGCCCGGAGAAGGCCGGCCGGGAGTTCTACGCCGTTATGAGCTCGCTCGAGTTCCTGCCCAACTCCCCCACGCTCATGAACGCCGGAAGGCGCCTCCAGCAGCTCGCGGCCTGCTTCGTCATGCCCGTGGAGGACTCCATCGGCTCCATATTCGACGCCGTCAAGTCCACCGCCCTCATACACCAGTCCGGGGGCGGCACCGGTTTCAGTTTTTCCCACCTTCGCCCGGCGGGGGATGTGGTCTCCTCGACGGGGGGTGCGGCGAGCGGGCCCGTCTCCTTCATGCGGGTCTTCAACGCCACCACCGAGGCCATCAAGCAGGGCGGTACGCGAAGGGGCGCCAACATGGGCATCCTCCGCGTCGACCATCCGGACATCGTGGAGTTCGTGACCGCCAAGGAAAGGCCCGGCGAGTTCACCAACTTCAACCTCTCCGTGGCCGTGACGGACGCCTTCATGGCGGCGCTCGAAAGGGACGGCGAATACCCGCTCGTAAACCCGAGGACCGGCCTTGAGACATCGAGGAAGCGCGCGGCGGAGGTCTTCGACCTCATCGTCCGGAGCGCCTGGTCCACGGGCGAGCCGGGGGTCATATTCATAGACAGGGTCAACGCGGCCAACCCCACCCCCGGGCTCGGCCCCATGGAGGCCACCAACCCCTGCGGCGAGCAGCCGCTTCTCGCCTACGAGCCCTGCAACCTCGGCTCCGTAAACCTCTCCCGCATGCTCAAAAGGGAGGCCGGGCGCCGGGTCATCGATCTTGACAAACTCGAGCGCGTCGTGAGAACGGGCGTGAGGTTCCTCGACGACGTCATCGACACGAGCCGTTACCCCACGGCCGAGATAGACCGCATGGCCAAGGGAAACCGCAAGGTCGGCCTCGGGGTCATGGGTTTCGCCGACATGCTCGCAAGGCTGAGGGTCCCTTACGCCTCGGCCGAGGCCCTCGATATCGCCGGCGAGGTGATGGGCTTCGTTCACGACACGGCCTGGGACGAGTCGGCCGCGCTCGCCCGGGAGCGCGGGCCCTTTCCGAACATAAAGGGGAGCGTATTCGACAGGCCGGGCTCAAGGCCAGTGAGGAATGCCACGGTAACGACCGTGGCCCCCACCGGTACCCTCAGCATAATAGCCGGGTGCGCGTCCGGCATAGAGCCCTTCTACGCCCTGAGCTACACCCGCCGGGTCCTCGACGGCGAGGTCATAGAGGAGCTGAACCCGCTGGTGGAGGAGATAGCCCGCGAGGAGGGATTTTACTCCGAGGACCTCATCGAGTTCGTCGCCCGTGGAGGGGACCTGAAGGAGAGGGCCGACGTGCCCGACGCCGTAAAGGAGGTCTTCGCCACCGCCTTCGCGATCTCGGCCGCAGACCACGTCAGGATGCAGGCCGCCTTTCAGAGACACACGGACAACGCCGTAAGCAAGACCATAAACCTCGCGCCCGAGTCCGGACCGGAGGACGTGAAAAAGGCCTATCTCCTCGCCTACGCCCTCGGCTGCAAGGGGGTGACCGTCTACAGGGCAGGCGCCCGCGCCGGACAGGTCCTTACCTGCGCCGACACCCTCTACTGCTGAAAGGGCTTGTAAAAGCCGGTATTCTCTGGTACATAGAGTTCACTTCCTTAAGACGGGGCCTACCTGTAATGATGATAAAGATATCACCTTCCATACTCTCCGCGGACTTTACTAGGCTCGCCGAGGAGGTCCGCGCCCTCGAAGACGCCGGGGCCGATTACCTACACGTCGACGTGATGGACGGCAGGTTCGTCCCCAACATCACCATAGGCCCCTTCG
>JBHHVK010000089.1:0-8172 GCA_046754205.1 Thermodesulfobacteriota bacterium | reverse complement strand
GGCCCTTTGCCATGGCCCCTATGTCTCTTCGGAGGTATATGACCACGGCGAGCCAGGTTGCCGTGTTAAGCGCCACGTCAAAGGCCAGCCCCTGGTCGGGCCAGTCGGCAAGCCGCGGCAGGAGTATCAGGTGGGCCGAGCTTGAGATGGGCAGGAATTCGGTCACGCCCTGGATGAGGGCGAGTATTATCGCCTGGATCGGTTCCATCTATCCGAGGGGGCCGAGGGGGCTCACGCGATGTTGAGCGGCAGGGTCCAGGGGGCGCGCTCCATGGCCCGGAGTATCCGCCTTGCGTATCGGGCCTCCGTCTTGAGGCCGAGTGAAAGGGCGCTTTCGAGGGCCCTTTTTATTTTCCTCTTGCCCTTTCCGGCGTCCCTCTTGAATTCGATGGTCCCGGTGGAGAGCATGCAGTATACAAGGCCCCTCTTGTCTTTGGTCTCCCGGAAGAGGGCCTCGGCCTCGGCAAAGTCGGCGAGCGCGTCCCTCTCCCTTCCGAGGAGCAGCAGGCTGGTTCCCTCGCCCCAGAGGGTGTAGGCGTAGCTCACGCGGTCGCCGATCTTCCTGTACTTTGTCCGGGCCTTCTTGAACCAGGCGAGGGACTCGGCGAACCTCCCCTTCATGCGGAGCGAGTTGGCCACGCCGCAGAAGGAGTAGGCCGTCCCGAAGTCGTCCCTGAGCGCGCCGAAGAGCTCGTTTGCCGCTTTGTAGTACCGGGCGGACGCGCCGTAGTCCCCGGCCACGCGCGAGGTCCCTCCGAGCCCGGTAAGGCAGTACGCCTCGCCGGACCCGTCCTTGAGCCTTTTAAAGAGCCTCCGGGCCTCCCTGAACTCCTCGATGGCCTTGGTGAGGTCCCCCCTCAGCCGGTACGCCCCGGCGCGCGCCCAGAGCGTGAAGGCCACGCCTTGACGATCGCCCCTCGCCCGGTATCCCCTGAGCGCCCGGTTGAATATCCTTATCGCCTCGCGGAACCCGCCGGCCGCCCGCAGGCTGAGCCCGAGGCCCACGAGGGCGTCGAGGGCGAGGACGTCGTCGCCGAGGAGCCCGGCCATTCGGCCCGCCTCGCGGTAGCAGGCCCCTGCCTTCGTGAAATCCCCGGTCATCCTGTAGGTGTCGCCGAGGGAGAGCAGGCAATCGGTCTTCAACGGGGCGTCGGAGCGGGCGAGCCTTCTGGCCTCGACGAGGAGCGGTACTGCTTCGAGGAACCTGGAGGCGGCCCGCTTCTTCTCGGCTCTTTCGAACAATTCGTATGGGTCGGTGGTCATGGCGTCCCGTGGTCCTGTGGTTTCAGCCCGAAGGCGCGGCCATTATATGCCCTAACCCCGGGGTTGTAAAGGGGAGATGGCCCCGCCACCGCCCAAAAAGACCATTGCCGCTGGCGGGAGTTTTTGATAACCTCTTAAGTCATGCGGACAGTAAGGGTTGCCATGGCGCAGATAAACCCCACCGTGGGCGCGCTTCCCGCGAACGCGGAGAAGATACTCGACTACGTGGAGAGGGCCAGGTGCGAGGGCGCGGACCTCGTCGTCTTCCCGGAGCTCGCCCTTACGGGCTACCCCCCGGAAGACCTCCTCCTGAAACCCCGGTTCATCGGCGACAACCTGGAGCTCCTCGAAAGGCTCGGCCGAAAGGTCCGCGGCATAACCGCGGTGGTGGGCTTCGTCGACGGAGGCGGGGGCATCTACAACGCCGCCGCGCTCATACACGCCGGACGCGTCGTGGACGTCTACCACAAGATGTTTCTTCCCAACTACGGCGTATTCGATGAGAAGAGGTACTTCCGGGAGGGCGCCGAGGCGGTGAACTTCGTGCTCGGGGGCGTCACCTTCGGCCTCGGCGTCTGCGAGGACATCTGGAGCCCAGAGGGCCCCATACGGGCGCAGGCTATGGCCGGGGCCGAGGTCATAGTGAATATAAACGCCTCGCCCTATTACGCGGGCAAGGTATTCCTGCGCGAGGAGATGCTCGCCGAGCGCGCCCGAGAGGGAGGGGTCGCCATCGTCTACAACAACATGGTGGGCGGCCAGGACGAGCTCGTCTTCGACGGCCAGGGCATGGTGGTGGCGGCCTCCGGAGAGGTCATGGCACGGGCCCGCGCCTTCGCCGAGGACCTCCTGGTGGTCGACCTCGACCTCGGCGACGAACAAAGGCCCCGCGCCCCGGTCGAGCGCGTGAGGGAGGTTACGCTCAGGGCGGGCCGCCGGGCCGGGGGGAAGAAGGGGGCCGCGCCCAGCGCCGCGCGGCCGCGCCGCGAGGGGCCGGGAGACGACCTCGACGAGGTCCTCGGGGCCTTAAAGCTCGGCACGCGCGACTACGTGACCAAGAACGGATTCAGGCACGTGGTGGTGGCCCTCTCCGGCGGGCTCGACTCCTCCCTCGTGGCGGCCCTGGCCGCCGACGCCCTCGGCCCGGACAGGTTGACCTGCGTATACATGCCATCGCGCTACTCCTCGCCGGAGAGCCGCGAGGACGCCGAGGCGCTCGCCCGCAGCCTCGGTGTCCAGCTCCTCTCAATCTCCATAGAGGACGTCTTCCGCTCCTACCTCGATACCCTCAGGGAGGTCTTCGAGGGAAGGTCGCCCGACACGACGGAAGAGAACCTGCAGGCGCGGGTGAGGGGCAACATCATCATGGCGCTGTCGAACAAGTTCGGCTGGCTGGTGCTGACCACTGGGAACAAGAGCGAGATGAGCGTGGGCTACGCCACGCTCTACGGGGACATGGCCGGCGGTTTCGCCGTCATAAAGGACGTGCCCAAGACCCTCGCCTACCGGCTCGCGGAAAGGATAAACGAAGAGGCGGGCCGCGCCCTCATCCCGGAGCGGGTCCTGACGAAGGCGCCATCGGCGGAGCTGCGCCCCGGCCAGACCGACCAGGACACGCTCCCGCCCTACGACGTCCTCGACGGGATACTCAAGGCCTACGTCGAGGAGCTCAAGAGCCCGGAAGATGTCGTCTCGCTCGGCTTCGACGCCGCCACCGTCGACAGGGTCGTGAGGATGGTGGACACGAGCGAGTACAAACGCCGCCAGGCCCCGCCCGGGGTCAAGATAACCCCGAGGGCCTTCGGAAAGGACAGGCGCATGCCCATAACCAACGGCCGCTACGCGGGGCCGAGAGGCGAATAGAACAGGTGCGCGACGGCGACATCCCCGGGGTCATTAAAACTCTCAGGGAGGAATACAAAAGGTTCCGCACCCCCTACGTAACCGAGGTGGCGGCCTCGGGACGCAAAGAGCCCTTCCGGGTGCTCGTATCCTGCATCCTGAGCCTCAGGACCAAGGACCAGGTCACGCGCGAGGCGAGCGAGAGGCTCTTCGGGCTCGCCGACACCCCCGAGGCCCTCTCGGCCCTCCCGGTAAAGACCATCGAAGAGGCCATCTACCCGGCCGGCTTCTATCGCACGAAGGCGCGGGACCTCAAGGCGATCGCCCGAACCCTCGCAGGCGAGCACGCCTCAAGGGTCCCGGACACCATAGAGGGCCTGGTAAGGCTCAAGGGCGTGGGCAGGAAGACGGCCAACCTCGTCGTGACCATGGGCTACGGAAAGCCGGGCATCTGCGTGGATACCCACGTGCACAGGATAACCAACCGCTGGGGGTACGTAACGACGAAGACGCCCGAGCGGACCGAGTTCGCCCTGAGGGAAAAACTCCCCCGCCGGTACTGGCTGGAGATAAACGACCTGCTCGTGGTCTACGGCCAGAACCTCTGCACGCCGACCTCGCCCTTCTGCTCAAGGTGCAGGCTCGCCGCCCTCTGCGACAAAAGGGGCGTTGCAAGGAGCCGGTGACAGCTCCCGGGGCTCCCGGGGCGGTTAGTCCTTGTTTTCATTTCTTTTAAGGTGTATTATTTGTGGCCTGCATCTTTCTGGTGATTTTCTTCGAGCTTGGGGTATAATTGGAGCGTGGTTTCATGCAGTTCCGCGGGCATTGACTTCTAACCGGAAGGAGGAGGAGATGAGCGAGAAGGTCATAATCTACGGTAAAGACACCTGACCGTACACCACCGCGGCCCGTGAGGATTACGCGAAAAAGGGTTACGATGTGGAGTACGTAAACGTCCTGGCCTCGGGCGAGAACATGGACCGGATGCTCCAGGCGAGCAAGGGAGACCGCCGGGTCCCCATCATCGTGGAGGGGGGCGTGATGGTCGCCGGCTTCGGCGGCACGTGAGGGGTTTAACGCGAGGCCGGGAGGTTCCCGGCCAAATGGATTTGCCTCGGGGGCGGCATGTCCGCCCCCGAGGGTTATTGAGGGCCTGTGGTCCTCATAACAGGCACAAAAAAAACGCAAGGATGGGAGTACGCTGAAGATGGTCGAAAGGACGCTATCGATAGTGAAGCCCGACGGGGTCTCCAAGAACCTCATAGGGGAGGTCACAGGAAGGTTCGAGAAGGCGGGTCTCAGGGTGGTTGCCCTCCGGATGTTGAGGCTTACGAAATCCCTCGCCGAGGGGTTTTACGCCGTGCACAGGGAGAGGCCCTTTTTCCCCGCCCTCACGGACTTCATGAGCTCGGGTCCCTGCGTGGTGATGGTCCTCGAGGGGGAGGGCGCCATAGGCAAGGTCCGGTCCATCATGGGGGCCACCGACCCGGCCGAGGCCGAGAAGGGCACCATCAGGGGCGATCTCGCCGACTCCCTCGACGCGAACATAGTACACGGCTCGGACGCGCCCGAGACGGCCGCCGTCGAGGTGGCGTACTTCTTCGGAGCCGTCGACATCTGCGCAAGGCCCTCGTAGTCGGTCCGAAAAAAACGGCAGGAAGGCATGATAGCGAGCGACAGGATAAAGGCGCACTACCACTTCACGGGCAGGGACATCCAGAACCTCTCGAACCTCAAGCCCCTGATGCTCGGGCACAGGGACGAGTTCGTCGTCGAGTTCTACAACCACGTGAAGAACTTCGAGGAGGCGCACAACTACCTGAAGGACGAGGCCACCGTAAGGAGGCACCAGGACGCCCTGAAGGTCTGGTTCATCCACCTGTTCGACGGCGATTACGGCGGCAGGTACTTCGAGGGCCTCGAGAGGGTGGGCATGAAGCACGTCGATATTTCGCTGCCCGCCCACTACGTAAACGCCGCCTTCCACTTCGTCAAGCAGTACATCTACGGCATACTCCACAGGGAGTTCACCGACCCGGAGGAGCGCCACAGGTACGAGAGGTCCGTGGAGAAGATAATAAACATCAACCTCGACGTCTTCACCAGCTCGTACATAGAAGAGGAGAAGAACTACTTCCTCTCCCACAGGGTGGAGAGCCACCTCATCCAGCTCGCCAACCGGTTCAGCTACGGCTTGAACCTCATACTCGTCATCGGGCTCGTGGTCCTCGGGGGCATGGTCATAGGGCTCTTCGGCTACGACCTGTACCACATACTCGACGGCGAGCTCGAAAAGGGTCTCCTCTCCACCCTCGGAAGCCTCCTGATGCTCTGGGTCGTAATAGAGCTGATGGACACGGAAATCAAGCACCTCCGGGGGGGCAAGTTCGCCGTAAAGGTCTTCGTAAGCGTCGCCCTGGTGGCGGTGATAAGGAAGATACTGGTGGCGAGCCTTCAGCACGAGGCCGTGGAGGCGCAGGTGTCGCTCATCGCGGCGGTGGCGGTCCTCGGCGTCGTCTACTGGCTCATATCCAAGGTTGAAAAGTAGGGCCTCCCGTCTCCGTACCGGTTTTAAGTCGACCACCGACAAAGCCCCCTTTTAAAAAAAACGCGAGAAGTGCCGCGCCCGACGCGGCCTGCAGGGAAGATTATGGAAAACCTGAGGGATTTCACCTCCGACGAGCTGGCGGGCCTGATGGCGAGGCTCGGCGAAAGGCCCTTCAGGGCCGGGCAGGTATACGGGTGGGTCTTCGGCCGCGGGGCCTCAGACATAGACGCCATGACCGATGTGGCCCTGGCCCTCCGGGCGAGGCTCAAGGAGAGGTTCCGCATCGAGGGGCTCGAGGTGGACCGGATAAGGAGCTCCATCGACGGCACGGCCAGGTTCCGCTGCCTCCTCGCCGACGGCGCGGCCATAGAGAGCGTCATAATGCCCGAGGGGTCGAGGACCACCCTCTGCGTCTCGAGCCAGGCCGGGTGCGCCCTCGGCTGCCGGTTCTGCATGACCGGCAAGCTCGGCTTCGAGAGGAACCTGACCATGGCCGAGCTGGCGGGCCAGGTCTTCGCGGCCAGGGACATCCTCGCCGCCGGGGGAGTGGACGCCCCCGAAGGCGGGGAGATTACCAACGTGGTCCTCATGGGCATGGGCGAGCCGCTCGACAACTACGATAACGTCCTGCGCTTCCTCACCGTGCTCACCGATGCGAAGGGAATGGGCTTTTCCCCAAACAAGGTCACGCTTTCCACGGCCGGGGTGGTCCCGGGCATAAAGAGGCTCGGCCACGACACGGGCGTGAACCTCGCCGTTTCTCTCAACGCCTCCACCGACGCGGTCCGCTCGAAGCTCATGCCCATAAACAGGCGATACCCCATAGGCACGCTCATGGCGGCACTCAGGGACTACCCGCTCCGGGGCAAAAAACGCATTACCGTCGAATACGTCCTCATAAAGGGGGTAAACGACACGGACGCCGACGCCCGAAGGCTCGTAAAGCTCCTCGTCGGCGTCAGGTGCAAGGTCAACCTCATACCCTTCAACACCTTCCCGGGGTCGAGCTTCGAGCGCCCGCCCGCCGAGCGCGTAAACCGTTTCCACGACATCGTCATGCGCTCCGGCCGCATGGTCATGACGAGGCTCAGCAGGGGCGCCGACATCGAGGCCGCCTGCGGCCAGTTAAGGGGCGCGGCGGCCCGCCCCGGCTGAGGCCAGCGCCACGGGCCAGGGGTAAAAAAAGATTGACCCCGGCGGGCCCGCAGTGGTACAAATTATCTTTTGTCATGCGGTCTTTCCCAAGTCCGCCGGGCCCCCGGGGCCGTGGCCGGGGGTGGGGTGAGGGACGGCCGGGATGAATAATCTCACACAAGAGGAGCGGGTATGGCTGGCAAGGTTATAGGTGTTATAGGCGGAAGCGGCCTTTATGACATGGAGGGGCTCGAGGGCGTTGAGGAGGTGGCCGTCTCCACCCCCTTCGGCGACCCCTCGGACGCGTACATAACGGGCTCCCTCGGCGACGTCCGCTTGGTCTTTCTCCCCAGGCACGGCCGCGGACACAGGCTGCTCCCCTCGGAGGTCAACTACAGGGCGAACATCTACGGGATGAAGAAACTCGGGGTGGAGTGGATAATATCCGTCTCCGCCGTCGGGTCGATGAAGGAGTCCATTGAGCCGGGGCACATCGTGGTGGTGGACCAGTTCTTCGACCGCACCAAAGGGCGGGCCTCCACCTTCTTCGGAGGCGGCGTCGTGGGGCACATAGAGTTCGCCGACCCGGTCTGTCCCGTCCTCTCGGACGTCCTCTGCAACGCGGCCGCCGGCAGCGGGGCCACAGTCCACAGGGGAGGGACCTACGTCTGCATCGACGGCCCGCAGTTCTCGACCCGCGCGGAGTCGCGCATATACAGGTCCTGGGGCGTGGACGTAATCGGCATGACGAACATCCCCGAGGCGAAGCTCGCCCGGGAGGCCGAGATATGCTACGCCACCATAGCGCTGGCCACGGACTACGACTGCTGGCACGTCACCGAAGAGTCGGTCTCCGTGGAGATGATACTCGAAACACTGAAGGCCAACGTGAAGATGGCTAAGGAGATAATCCGCGCCGCCGCCCCCGCCGTTGACGGCCAAAGGAGCTGCGGGTGCGCCGATGCCATGAAGTACGCGGTCATAACCGAAAGGTCGGCCATCCCCGCCCGTGCGGCGGAAGACCTCGACCCCCTCATAGGCAAATACCTCAAGTGACCGGCGCACGCCGCGCACAACGCACAGAGGCAAAGGAGCTACCATAGATGAGCATTCTTGTCGTTGGGTCCGTGGCCCTCGATTCCGTCAAGACCCCCTTCGGCGAGGTCGAAGAGGCCCTCGGGGGCTCGGCCACGTATTTTTCCAGCTCGGCGAGCTATTTTGCGGACGTAAACCTCGTCGCCGTGGTGGGCGAGGACTTTCCGGACGAACACGTGGACCTGCTCAAGGAGAGGAACATAGACGTGGGGGGCCTGAAGAAGGTCCCCGGGGGCAGGACCTTCAGGTGGAAGGGCTACTACGAGTACGACCTCAACCAGGCCCATACC
>JBHHVK010000088.1:0-8343 GCA_046754205.1 Thermodesulfobacteriota bacterium | reverse complement strand
ACGGACGTGATGCTGGTCCTGCTCGTCATCTTCATGGTCACCACCCCGCTCATCCTCATGGACTCCTTCAAGGTGAGGCTCCCGAAGGCCGTCACGGCCGACGCCGAGCCGGGCACCGGGGTCGTCGTGGCGGTGAGCCGCGACGGACGTATCGAGGTCAACGGCAGGGCGGCGAAGGCGGCCGGGCTCATCGCGTTTCTGAGGACCGAGCTTGCGGGTAGCAAGGTCAAGACCGTCGTGGTGCGGGCCGACGGGGATACGCGTCACGGCGTAGTCGTAGGGGTCCTCGACGCAGCGCGAAGGGCCGGGGCCGAGAAGCTCTCCATAGCTACTGAAAAGGAAGAAGAGTAAGGGGCGTGAGGTACGCCTCCATCGACATAGGGACGAACACCCTGAGGCTCCTGGTGGCCGACCTCGACGGCTCCGGGGGGCGAAAGGACGGGGCGGCGCTTGCGCCCGTCCTGTACGAGAGCCGGATTACGCGCCTCGGGGGCGGCTACACACCGGCCCGCGGCATCGACCCTGCCGCGGCCGAGAGGACATTGAAGGGCCTTGAGGACTTCCGCTCCGTAATAGACCGCGCTGGCGGGGTAGAGGGCGTCTTCGCGGTGGCGACGAGCGTCGTAAGGAGGGCGGCCAACAGCGACCGCCTGGTCGCCGGGGCACGCAGGAGGGCGGGCGTGGAGATAGAGGTCATCTCAGGCGCCGAGGAGGCGCGGCTCTCGCTCCTGGGGGTAGCCACCGTGGTCGGCGGGGCCGGGCCGGCAAGGATGCTCGTCATGGACATAGGCGGGGGCTCGACGGAGTTTGTCGTCTCCGAGGGCTGCGCCCCGGCGGGCCAGTGGTCGATGGAGATGGGGGTCGTCCACCTCTCGGAGGACCATCTGAGGAGCGACCCTCCGGCCGCCGGAGAGCTTAGGGCCATCGAAGGCGAGGTCGCCCTGGTCATCGAAGAGCTCAGGAGCGGGATGCGCGCCTCGGGCGTGGACCCCGGGGGCCTCGGCCCATCCGGGGGGGTGACCTTCGTCGGAACGGCCGGGACGGTCACGACGCTTGCGGCCCTCGACCTCGGACTCGACGCATACGACCGCGACCGGGTCAACAACCATGTCCTTACGAGGGAGCGGGTGGGGGGGTTGTACCGGCGGCTCGCTGCCCTCACCCTGGCCGAGAGGTCGAAGCTGCCGGGCCTGGAGAAGGGCCGAGAGGACCTCATCATCCCCGGCCTTGCCATCACCATCGCCGCCATGGACTCCTTCGGTTTCGCCGAACTCAAAGTAAGCGATGCCGGGCTCCTCGAAGGTGTCCTGCTCGACAGGGCGTCTTAGGGCCGGCCCGCGGGCCCCGAGCCCGGCGGGTAAAACCTTTTTATACAGGAGGTCAATCCGGATATGAAGCACCTGAAGCTCAAAGAGGGCCTCACCTTCGACGACGTGCTCCTCGAGCCCGCCTTTTCAAAGGCCCTGCCCCGGGACGTGGACGTCTCCACGAGGCTTACGGGCGAGATAAGGCTCAACATGCCGCTCGTCAGCGCGGCCATGGACACCGTGACGGAATGGAGGCTCGCCATAGCCGTCGCCCAGGAAGGCGGCATAGGCATCATCCACAAGAACCTCACCGTCGATGAGCAGGCCGACCTGGTGGACAGGGTAAAGAAGTTCGAGAGCGTCATCATACAGAACCCGAGGACCCTCAAGCCGGACCAGCTCGTCGCCGACGCCCTCGAGATAAAGGCCGCGGAGCACATATCGGGCTTCCCCATAGTGGACGACAGGGGGGTGCTCGTGGGCATCGTCACGAACAGGGACCTCAGGTTCGAGACGAACCCCGAGATGAAACTCTCGAAAATAATGACCACCGAGGTGGTCACCGCACCGGCCGGGACATCCATAGAGAAGGCCAAGGAGCTGCTCCACAGGCACAGGATAGAAAAGCTCCCGGTCGTGGACCGCAATGGCCGCCTGAAGGGGCTCGTAACCGTCACGGACATCGAGAAGAGGGAGAGGCACCCCAACTCGTGCAAGGACAGGCTCGGACGCCTCAGGGTAGGGGCCGCCGTGGGCATATCCTTCGACCGCGAGGCGCGCATGGAGGCCCTCCTCAAGGCCGGGGCCGACTGCATCGTCATAGACACGGCCCACGGACACAGCAAGGGCGTCATCGACGCCGTCAGGGACACGAAGAAGAATTTTCCATGCCAGCTCATAGCCGGCAACGTCGCTACCGCAGAGGCGGCCACGGCGCTCATAAAGGCCGGGGTTGACGCCGTCAAGGTAGGCGTCGGCCCGGGCAGCATCTGCACCACCAGGGTAGTCACCGGCATAGGGGTCCCGCAGATGACCGCCGTATCCGACGTCGCCGCCGCGGCCCGGAAAAAGGACATACCCGTCATTGCCGACGGTGGGATAAAGTTCTCGGGCGACATCACCAAGGCCATAGCCGCCGGCGCCGACTCTGTCATGATAGGGTCCATATTCGCGGGCACGGACGAGAGCCCGGGGGAGACGGTCCTCTACCAGGGCCGCACCTACAAGCTCTACCGGGGGATGGGCTCCATAGAGGCGATGAAGAAGGGGAGCAAGGACAGGTACTTCCAGGACGACGTCGAGAGCGAGCTCAAGCTCGTGCCCGAGGGCATCGAGAGCCGCGTACCCCACAAGGGCCCGATTTCATCCATAATCTACCAGCTCCTCGGCGGGCTCAGGGCCGGCATGGGGTACTGCGGCGCCAGGACCATACCGGAGCTGCACAGGAACGCGAAGTTCGTACGCATAACCGCAGCGGGCCTCAAGGAGAGCCACGTCCATGACGTGGCCATAACCAAAGAGGCCCCCAACTACAAGATACAGATATTCTGAAAAAATGGACATCCACGCGCAAAGGGTTCTCATCCTCGACTTCGGAAGCCAGTACACCCAGCTCATCGCCCGGAGGGTGAGGGAGGCGAAGGCCTACTCGGAGATACACCCCTGCACCAGGGACCTCGACTTCGTAAGGGAGTTCAGGCCCGGGGGCATAATACTCTCCGGCGGGCCGTCGAGCGTCTTCGACAGGTCCGCCCCGAGGATCGACGAGGGGCTCTTCTCCCTCGGGGTCCCCATACTCGGCATATGCTACGGCATGCAGCTTACGGCCCTCATGCTCGGGGGAAAGGTCGAGAAGTCCGCCAAGAGGGAGTACGGCCCGGCGGACCTCACGATAGACGACCGCACGGGGATATTCCACGGTATCCGCAAGGAGGTGATACCCGTATGGATGAGCCACGGGGACAGGATCATGCGGCTCCCCCGGGGGTTTTCCTCCACGGGACACAGCGGCAATTCCAAATACTGCGCCATGAAGGACGAGAGGCGGTCCATCTACGGGGTCCAGTTCCACCCTGAGGTCGTCCACACCCCCGCCGGCGCCAGAATACTCAAAAACTTCCTCACCAGGGTCTGCGGCCTGAGGCCCTCGTGGACGATGAAGTCCTTCATAGAGACGGCGACAGGAGAGATAGCCGACAAGGTCGGAGGCGGCAGCGTAGTCTGCGGCATATCCGGCGGGGTCGACTCGGCCGTGGCAGCGGTGCTCGTCTCCAAGGCCGTCGGCAGAAGGCTCCACTGCATCTTCGTCGATAACGGGGTCCTCAGGAAAGGCGAGGGCGCCAAGGTGGAGGCCACCTTGAGGAAGAACTTCAGGATGAACATCCACCACGTAGACGCTTCGGAACGGTTCCTGGCCAGGCTCCGTGGGGTGACGGACCCGGAGCGCAAGCGCAAGATCATAGGCAACACCTTCATCCGGGTCTTCGAGGAGGAGGCCAAAAAGATAAAGGACGTGGGGTTCCTCGCCCAGGGAACTCTCTACCCGGACGTCATAGAGAGCGTTTCCTTCAAGGGGCCGTCGGCCACCATCAAGAGCCACCACAACGTCGGCGGGCTCCTGAAGAAGATGCGCCTCAAGCTCGTCGAGCCCTTAAGGGAGCTCTTCAAGGACGAGGTGCGCGCCCTCGGCCGCGAGCTCGGCATGGCCGAGGAGATAATCGGCCGCCAGCCCTTCCCCGGCCCGGGGCTCGCCATCAGGATAATCGGCGCGGTCACCCGCGAGCGGTGCGACATGCTCCGGGAGGCCGACGCCATAGTGCTCGAGGAGGTGAAGGCGGCCGGCCTCTACGGGCAAATCTGGCAGGCCTTCGCCGTGCTCCTGCCCGTAAAGACGGTAGGCGTCATGGGCGACGAACGGACCTACGAGAACACGGTGGCCATAAGGGCCGTGGAGTCCACCGACGGCATGACCGCCGACTGGGTGCGCCTGCCCTACGGCCTGCTGGCCCGCGTATCCACGAGGATAATAAACGAGGTCAAGGGCGTAAACCGGGTGGTATATGACATAAGCAGCAAGCCTCCGAGCACCATAGAGTGGGAGTAGGGGGCGGCCGCAAGGGGCGCGGGGGGCGAGGGGGCCGGGGGCCGGGCGGGCCCGGCCCGGGAGGCGGTGTACCGGGGGGAACCGGAAAACAGGAGACAGGGAGAATACCGGGGATGGTAGAAGACCTCAAGGGCAAGGAGACGTGGAGACTCTTCCGCATAATGAGCGAGTTCATCGAGGGCTTCGATGAGCTCTCCGGGATAGGCCCGGCCGTTAGCATCTTCGGCTCCTCCCGCATGGGGGCCAAGAACGAGTACTACAAGAAGACCGTCGAGGTCTCCGACATGCTATCGAACGCGGGGTACACCATAATAACGGGCGGCGGGCCGGGCATAATGGAGGCGGCCAACAGGGGGGCCGCGGGCAAGGACGGGCTCTCGGTGGGGCTCAACATAACGCTCCCCACGGAGCAGAAGCCCAACAAGTACCAGAACAGGTCGCTCCACTTCAGGTACTTCTTCGCCAGGAAGGTGATGTTCGTCAAGTACGCCATCGGGTACGTCTGCATGCCCGGCGGCTTCGGTACCCTCGACGAGTTCTTCGAGGCTCTCACGCTCATACAGACCCACAAGATATGGCCCTTCCCGCTCATACTCTTCGGGAGCGACTACTGGCGGCCCCTCCTTGATTTCATGAACAATACCATGCTCAAGTTCAGGACCATCTCCAGGTCGGACCTCGACTACATCAGGATTACCGACGACGCGGCCGAGGTCCTCGATATAATAAACACGCACATGGAAAAGAAGATGCGATACATCGCCGAGGCGAAGGGGGAGGAGAAGTCCTCCGAGGGCGCAAAGAGCAAGATACCGGTTACAAGAGGGGAGTAGGATACCAGCCATGACGGACGAACACGTACACGCGCACGGCGCGGAGCACGAGCACTCCGAGGAGCTCCGGAAGATTTCCCTCATGCTCGAGGAAGACCAGATCGAACTCCTCAAGGAGCTCGCCGAGGAGTACAGGGCCAAGCTCAACCAGCGCTGGAGCATCAGCGCGATGGTGAGGGTGGCGGTGGGGGACTTCCTCGCCAGGATGGGACGGATATCCTGACCATCCCGCCCGGGGAGAAGAGATGATGAATATCCGCCTGCGAAAGGCCCTGGCCTGCCTCGTGCTGCTCGCCCTTCCGGGCTGCGTCTTCGTGGGGCTGCCCACGGTGCGGCCGATGACGGAAAAGGTCGTGGGCGGGGAGGGGAGGGCCAAGGTCCTGCTCCTCGATATCTCGGGGGTGATTAGCGACTCGCGCGGACGGGGCCGCCCTTTCCGCACGGAGTCGAACCTCACCGCCAGGGTAAAGGAAGCGCTCACAAGGGCCACCGGGGACCCGGACGTCCGCGCCCTCGTCCTCCGCATAAACTCCCCCGGCGGTGACGTCACCACCACCGACATCATCCACCACGAGATTGGCGAGTTCAAGAAAGAGGCGGAGGTCCCGGTCGTCGCCGAGCTGATGGACGTGGCCGCCTCGGGCGGGTACTACATAGCCTCGTCGGCCGACGTCATCGTGGCCAACCCGACGACGGTCACCGGCAGCATAGGGGTGGTGGCCTACGGGGTGGACGCCTCGGGGCTGCTCGCCAAGGTCGGCATCTCCAGCCGGGCGATAAAGTCCGGCAAGATGAAGGACATGGGCTCGCCGCTCAGGGCCATGACCGGCGAAGAGAGGCGCATAGTCCAGTCCATCATAGACTCCATGTACGCGAGGTTCATCGACGTGGTCATGGAGGGCAGAGGCGCCAGGCTCGCCACCGAAGAGCTCCTCGCCGCCGCCGACGGCAGGGTCTATACGGCCGGACAGGCCCTCGACCTGAAGCTCATCGACCGCATAGGCTACCTCGATGAGGCCATAGACGTCGCAAAGGAGCTGGCCGGGGTCGAGAAGGCGAGGGTCGTTACCTACGCGCGGCCGTCGGCGTACAGGCACAACATCTACTCCGCGGCCGCGGCGGCGGCCGGGGCCGAAGGGGCCGCAGGGGGCGGCGGCCTTTTCGGGGCGCCCGCGACCGTAAACCTCCTGAACATAGACGCAGGCCCCGTGGCGAGAAGGTTCGGGCTCAACTTCATGTACCTCTGGCTGCCCTGATGCGCCGGCCCCCGCCCCCCGGCTCAAGTCGCCCCGGCCCGCGTCCGAAATGAAATGACCTATCGGGCCGGACGGACCAAACCAAGGGCCCTGGAATAAGGGGTTTTCACCGAAAGTGGCCTCCATATCCGAGAAACCTTTGACCCTGGCCCCCCGCCGCAACCTCACCGCGTTCGCCCTCTACGCGCTCCTTCTCTGCATATTCTACTCGCCGGTGATATTCGCCGGAAAGAGCCTCAACCCGGCGCTCTACCAGCCCCACGGCGTGGTGGACGGGGGCGTCTACAACGAGCTCGAGCGCAGGCCCGTAAACTCCTTCAACATCGACATAGCCACACAGGCCTACTACGAGTTCCCCATAAACAAGCTCGTGGGCGACCTCTACAGGCGCGGCGAGCTGCCTCTCTGGAACCCCTACCAGGCCGCCGGCACCCCACTGGCGGCGCAGTTCTCCACGAGGGCGTTTTTCCCCTATCAGGTCATCGAGGACATGAGCCCGGTCCGGGCCTGGGACTTCTTCATGCTGGGGCGCCTGCTCGTGGCCGGCTTTTTTACTTTCCTCTTTCTCTCCCTTGCCGGCCTCGGGTTCCCGGCCGCATTCGCCGGCGGGGCCTTCTACATGCTCTCGGGGACGTTCGTCTGGTTCGTAAACCTCGAACAGCTCGTCAACGTCGCCATGATGACCCCGGTGGTCATGTACGCGACCGAAAGGCTCAGGCGCTCCGCGCCCCGCCTGAGGGACGCCCTCGGGGAGGTGTCGCTCATGGGCGTCTCCGTCGGCCTCCTGCTCCTCGCCGGCCAGCCCGAGGTGGCGCTGTACGTCTCTCTCCTTGCGGCCCTCTATTACTTCCTCGGCGGTGTCGGCGGGCTCAGGAGGGGAGGCGGTTTCGCGGCCCAGGGCCTCAAGTTTCTCTCCTCATACGCCCTGGGGCTCATGCTCGCCATGCCGCTCCTTCTGCCCTTCCTCGAGCTCGTAAGGGCCGGCTACCACATACACCCGGTGGGCGGGGACATGGGCACCCAGGTCCTCGACCGCTGGAGGACGGTCTTCGCCTACCTGACGCCGTCGGTCACCGAGTTCCCCACCAACCCGGACATGTTGAGCGGGGTGGGGCTCCTGGTAAAGGTGGGCGGCGACTGGTTCCGGTTTCTCCCCATAAACGGCGTATGGGACACGCTGGGGGGTTACACCGGGGTGCTCCTCGTCTTCGTCGTCCTGACGGCGATGCTCCTGGCCACCGCCCAGAGGGATTTTCCCCTCAGAAGGCCTTTATATTTCTTCTCCTTCTTCGGCTTCGCCATCATACTCAAGAACGTCGGGCTGCCGCCCTTCGTCTGGATAGGGCGCATACCTGTCTTCGACCAGGTCTGGACGCTCCGGTGGGCCGCCCCGGCCTGGACCTTCGCCTTTGCCGCGGCGGGGGCGATAGCCCTTGAGCTGCTCTGCCGGCAAGGCGGCCGGGAGGCCGAAGGCGGCGCGGAGCCTGCCGGACGTCCACGGTGGCCAGGCGGGTACTTCGCCCGTAGCCCGCAGCTCGCCCCTACCATCACCTTCGCCGTCGTCCTCGTGGCGTACTTCGGCCTTTCCTTCATGCCGGTGGTGAACCTCACCCTGAACAGGTGGCTCTACTTCAACGACGAGATGGTCGCCTTCGTCGTGCCTTCGATGTTCGTCCCCTCTGTCCTTACAATCATCGTCCTCACCTTCGCCTTCTTCATGACAAGGGCCGCCGCAGGCGGCAGGCCCCGCGTACTCCCGGCGCTCCTCGCCCTCGGCGTCCTCGAGCTCTGGTGGGCCGTGCCGAGGGGTTACGACCCGGTCTGGCTCATGTACAAGCTCGTCC
>JBHHVK010000087.1:0-8373 GCA_046754205.1 Thermodesulfobacteriota bacterium | reverse complement strand
CCCCCGTACGCCCCGTACCCCCCTTGCAACCCCGCCCCCCCCGGCCGCCCCGCCCGCCCCGGCCGCCGGGGTCTCGGCGGCGGACAATGGACGGGGGCGGGTGAACCACGTTGGCATGCCCTTTATCCTGTCCATCTCTTCTGCCTCCCTGCGAGAAGGTAGACGGCCGCCACGGCAATGGCACTGCCGACGAAGGCCGCGGCGGCGTAGAAGGCCGCTTTTCCGACCGGCCCTTCGGCCCAGGGGAGCGAGTAGCCGGGCATGAGCCCCTTCCAGGCGCCCCACCCGCCGCCGCCCCCCTTCATCCCCTCGGGTATGAAGCCGACGATACCCTTCAGCTCACCGGCGGACCACTCGCCCCAGGCCGCGGAGGATGCGAGAAGCCCGAGGGGCGTCAGCACGATAAGTACGGCCAGCGCCAGCCAGAGCGGCCTCAGGCCCGCCGGGGGTCTTACCCCCCCGCCCCCCCCGCCCCCCCCGCCCCCCGGGGGCCGGTCCAGCCCCGGCAGCCCCATCGCGTGGACGTAGCGGACCACGAGCGCCGTGCCGAGGGCCTCGACGGGGCCGAAAAAGAGCAGGTGCGAGGCGGCCATCGCCGGCACCGCCAGGGCGAGCGGGAAGGGCGAGTAGAGCGGCAGCCCCTCGGGCGAGCTGGCTAAAAGGGGCTGAAGGCCGAGCTCGAGGCCGACGGCGAGGGCGGCGAGGTTCACCGAGACGTAGCCCGCCGCGGCGGCGGCCACGAATCTCCTCGCCCCGCCCGGGGCGCCGAGGGTGCCCGCCCTGAAGACGAGGTACCCGGAAAAGCTCATGACGAGCGCCATGTTGAAGCAGTTCGCCCCGAGGGTCGTAATCCCCCCGTCCGCAAAGACAAAGGCCTGGAGGGTGAGCGCCAGTGTCAGGCACAGAACCCCGGCCCAGGGCCCGAGGGTCGAGGCCACGACCGCCGCCCCCACCATGTGGCCCGTAGTGCCTCCGGGCACGGGGATGTTGAACATCATTACGACGAAGGTGAAGGCGGAGGCGAGGGCAAGGAGCGGGACCCGGCTGAGCCTCAGGGCCTTCTCCACCTTTCTGGCCGCTATGTACCACGCCGGGACCATCGCCCCGTAAAAGGCGAGGCATGTCCCGGGGCTCAGGTATCCGTCGGGAATGTGCATCCGCTGTGGAATACCTCCGTCACCAGACGCCCGTCCGTCAGGCCCCCGCGGACCGGGCCGAGGCCCTGTTCAGGGCCTCTATGGCCAGGGCGTTTACGATGGCCACGGCCACCGTGGACCCGCCCTTGCGTCCCGCGGTGGCTATGTAGGGGAGGCCCGAGTCCATAAGGGCCTCCTTGGCCTCAACGGCTCCGACGAAGCCCACGGGCACGCCCACGACCAGGGCGGGCCTGGCGCGCCCCTCACGGGCGAGCCTTACGAGCTCGGCGAGCGCCGTCGGCGCGTTGCCCACGGCCACTATGCCGCCGTCGGCCTCGGCGGCGGCCCTGCGCATGGCCGCCGCCGAGCGGGTAATGCCCTCGCGGGCGGCGGCCCTTGCTACGTCTTCGTCGGAGGAAAAACAGAGAACCCGTGCGCCGAAGGGCGAAAGCCTCGCCGGCGTTATGCCGGCGTGCACCATATTCACGTCCGTTACGATGGCCGAGCCCCGGCCGATGGCCTCCACGCCCGCTTCCACGGCCCCCGGGCTCATGCGGAGGAGCTCTGCGAAGCCGAAGTCCGCCGTTGTGTGTATGACGCGCTTTACGACCGGGAGCTCGGCGGGGGAAAAGCCTGTTGCGTCGAGCTCCTCGGAGATTATCCGCATGCTCTCGGCCTCGATGGGATGGGTGGCCGGGGGCCGGGCGTCGGAGGCGGCCGGGGCGGCCGGGGCGGCCGCGCGCCGCCGGGAGAGGCCCTCTATCCTCTCAATGGTTACGTCCACGAGCTTTTGGTGGAAGCCGAGGTTTTCCGTAAGGGTCACTTCGAGCCCGGGGTGCCTTTCCATGGCGGCGCGTATCTCCCCGGGCAGGTCCTTCGTGACGTGAAGGCCCATGTACAGGAAGTAGGGCATGACCGTTATCTCCCGGTGCCCCTCGGCGACCATCCTGTCCACGGCCTCCTGGAAGTCCGGCCTTTCGATCTGCAGGAATGCGGGCGTTACGGAGCGGTACCCGGCCCGCTCCCTCACCACGGACGCGACCTTCCTCAAGGTCTCGTTCGCTTCAAAGGCCTTGCTTCCGTGACCGAGAAGGAGCACCGCCCTGTCGGAGGAGGCCGGGTTCCCGCCGGCGCCGTCGGTCTGTACAAAGGACATGGCTTTTACCTCCCTGCCTGATATGAGTTTAAAGGGTCCGGGGACGTACCTGTCGGAGCGCTCGAGCGGCGTGAGAAGGGCAAAATAAAACCCCGGCCGGGAAAGACGCGGCAAGGGGGGGGTGTATATTCTCGGAGATGTCGACTTCACCCCTCACCTTCTTTGCCCTCGAAGAACTCCGTGAGGGTTACCGGGGCAGGTCTCCTGACTCACGGTTAATCCTACTCTCTCAAGCCTTCCCGGACCTTGAAACATGTCCAGTGGCGATGGTCTGAGATTTCGTACCGTTTACAGTGGCGGGTCCGTTCCCGATTCTCCCTGCGGGGCGTGGATAGAGGCCAAAGGCTCGGCCTGGCAAAACGCCCGGGGGACCACGGGATTCCCTTTTAAGCCCTGTGTGGCGAGGGGGAAGCGCTCTCCGGGTACGGGGGCCCTTCAGCCGCCTCTCGGCGGGATCGCCCCGCGCCCCGGTTGCCCCGCCTCAGCCGATTCGGGCACCCTGGCAACTTAACCGCATATTGACATTAAAGGAGTCAGGATGTCAAGAGAATTCTTCGGACCCCGGGGCGGGGCCCGTGATTTATGTGTGTACAGAGGGGCGAGAGGCCGCCCGGGGCGGCATGGAGGGGAGCGGGCCGACAGGCCCTCCTGTTACAGACTAAACATCAGGTGTAAAGCAGGGGAGAGCGCCCCTTCCGGGCGGGGGGCGTGCGCCTATCCTTCCCTCCCGGCCCCCCCGGCCCTCTTCTCGATCTGGGCGAGGATGCCGCGGAGCATCTTTACCTCCCTTGCGGCAAGGCCCGTCCTTCCGAAGAGCCTGCGGAAGTTGCCCAGTATGAGCCGCAGGAGGTACTCACGGCCCCTGTCGCCGTAACCGAGGGAGCGGAGCGCCCTTTCGAGGTGGGCGAAGAGCCTTTCCACCTCTTCGCGCGGCGCCACCTCATAGGCGGGCCCTGAGAGCGGACCCCGGTCCGGGGCGGTCCATGAAGCGGCCATGAAGAGGCGGTGGCAGACTATGAAGACGGCGTGAGCGAGGTTCACCGAGGGGTAGTCCTCGTGCGTGGGTATCTCCACGAGCATGTCGCAGAGCCCAATCTCGTCGTTCGTGAGCCCCTTGTCCTCCCGGCCGAATATGAGGGCCACGGGGCTCCGGGCGGCGAAGCCCGTTATCATGGGGACGGCCTCTTCGAGCGTGACGACCGGCGAGCGCAGCTTGCCTATCCTCCTGGTCACTCCCACGGTGACCATGGGCCCCCGGAGGAAGCCCCCGAGGCCGCCGTGGACCGAGGCGGAGCGCAGGACGTCCCCGGCGTTGCAGGCCATGGAGAGCGCCTCGTTCGACAGGTAGTCGCAGGGGTTTATGAGCACGAGGTTCGAAAAACCCGTGTTCTTCATGGCCCTCGCCGTGCTTCCGACGTTTCCCGGCCCCCGGGGCTCGACGAGGACTACGCGGACGTTGGCGGCGACGGCCTCACGGCCCCCCGCCTCGGGGCCGGTCTTTTCCAGGTCCTCTTCTTTTATGTCGCCCTCCCCCGCCATGAAGTCAAGGCCCTTACAGGCGCCGGAGTATCTCCCTTGCCGCCACTATGCCCGAGACCGAGGCGTGCATGATCCCCCGGGTCACGCCCGCGCCGTCCCCGGCGGCGAAGAGGCCCGGGAGCTCGGTTTCGAGCGCATCCGTGAGCTTGAGCCTCATGGAGTAGAACTTCACCTCCACGCCGTAAAGGAGCGTGGAGGGCGAGTTCATCCCCGGGGCGAAACGGTCGAGCGCGTCGAGCATCTCGAGGATGTCGCAAATGTACCTGTAGGGTATGACAAAGGATAGGTCCCCCGGGGTGGCGTCGGCGAGTGTGGGGCTTACCGCGCCGCGGCGTATCCTCGAAGGGGTGGAGCGGCGCCCGTGCATGAGGTCTCCGAGGCGCTGGACGATTATGCCCTCGCCGAGAAGGTTGGCGAGCCGGGCGATGTACTGGCCGTAGGCTATGGGCTCGTGAAAGGGCTCGGTGAACGTGGTGGAGACGAGTATGGCGAAGTTCGTGTTCTCCGACTTCCTGACCGAGTAGCTGTGGCCGTTCACCGTGCAGAAGTCCGTGCCCAGCTCCTTGACCACGACCCCGTAGGGGTTCATGCAGAAGGTCCTTATGTTGTCGTCGAACTTCCGGGACGTGTAGGTGAGCTTCGCCTCGTGGAGCACGTCGGTCACGGAGCGGAGTATCGACGCCGGGACCTCGACCCTAACCCCTATGTCCACGGGGTTTATGTCGATGTGGAAACCGCACCCCCTGGCCACCTCCTGGAGCCAGGCCGAGCCGGACCTTCCCGGGCAGAGTATGACGAAGCGCGCCCCGAAGCTCGCGCCGTCGGTGGTCCTTACGCCCGCCATCTCGCCCCCCTCGGTGATTATCTCCGAGACCTCGGAGCCGAAGCGTATCTCCACCCTGGCTCCGAGCTCCTCGCGGAGGTTGGAGAGGAGCCCAATGCACCTGTCCGTGCCCATGTGCCTTATGGGAAATGGCAGGAGCCTGAGGCCCGCCCTCGCCGCGTTCTCCTCGATGGCGGCGACACTCGGGGCGTCCACGCCCTTGAGCTCCGGGGTGGCCCCGTACTTGAGGTAGAGCCCGTCGGCGTACTCCATGAGGCCGTCGAACTCGCCCGGGTCGAGGTACTCGCCGAGGAACCCGCCCACGGCCTTCGACAGGTTGAGCTTGCCGTCGCTGAAGGTCCCGGCCCCGCCCCAGCCGCAGAAGACCTCCCGGCGCTTGCGCCTGTCGAGGTCCGAGCCCTTTTCGAGGATGAGGACCTTCGCGCCCCTGTTCTTCGAGGTGATTTCCAGGGCCGCGAATATGCCGGCCGGTCCCGCGCCCACGATTATGCAGTCATAATCCATAAAGTCCACCCGTAAATAGGCCGAAAACAAGAGTATAGCAGAATTGCCGGTGGCTTTGAAACCATAAGGGCCTATAATACATCGGCGGCCCGGGGGCGGAGCTTGAAAAAAGCGGAAAGGTCTTTCCATCGGTACGCGCTCAGGGTCGGAGGCGGGTCTGCCGCGCCGATGGCGGGCTCAAAAAACCCCGTGCGGCCGACGGCCGCACGGGGTTTCGTGTGCTTCTATGACGGAGCCGGGGGGCGCCGGCGGAGCGGGCCTACATCACGTCGCTGAAGTCCGTTCCCGTCGCCTCTATCACGTCACGGAGCTTACCGAGGGTCTTGGCCTCTATCTGGCGGACCCTCTCCCTGGTCACGCCGAAGACCTCGCCCACCGCCTCGAGGGTCTTCGGCTCGTCGTCGTCGAGACCGAACCTGAGGGTTATTATCCTCCTCTCGCTCTCGTCGAGCCTCGCGAGCCATTCCCTTACCTTTCCGTTCCTGATGTCCCTGTCCAGGAGCTCCACGGGAGACGGCATGTTCTCGTCCTCGAGCCTGTCCTTCAGGGGCTGGTCGTTCTCATCCGACCCGGTCGAGTCGAGGGAGCAGCTCTTCTTGTTTATGGAAGAGAGCTTCTTTACGTGCCTGTCGGACAGGCCGGACCTCTCGGTGAGCTCCTCTACCGTCGGGTCCCTGTCGAGCTCGGCCACAAGCGCCCTCCTGGCCCTCGTGAGCTTGGCAAGGTCCGTGTTTATGTGGATGGGGAGCCTCACGGTGTTCGCCTGATTGGCGATGGCGCGGTCTATCGCCTGCTTTATCCAGTAGGTGGCGTAGGTGCTGAACTTGCATCCCTTGACCGTCCTGAAACGCTCCACCGACTTTATGAGCCCTATGTTCCCCTCCTCGATGAGGTCGCCGAGCGGGAGGCCGCGGTTGAGGTACCTCTTGGCGATGTTGATGACGAGCCTCAGGTTCGCCTCTATCATCACCCTGCGCGCCTCCTTGTCACCGCGCGCGATCCTCTCTGCGAGCCGCCTCTCCTCCGCGGCCGTAAGGAGCGGAATGCGCCTTATGCTCCTGAAGTAGATGTCAACGCTGTCGAGAGAGACCCCGTCCCGCACCACGGTCCCGGGACCCTTGCGCCCCCTCTTTGCCCGCGCCCCGCGCCTCTGCGCGCCGCTTAGTATGCCGGGCCCCAGGCCGTCTTCGAGGACGTCATTCCAGGCCCCGCCGGAGATGGAGCCGCCGGGGTCTACGCTCACGCCGTCGAAGGGGGCGGCCGGAAGACCGCGCAACCTGTATTTGCAAGCTAACTCGCTGTCTGTCCTTGACATCGCACATCACCCCCTGACGTGGCTTTCCTTTTCCGTGAAAGCCCAACGGCGGCCGTGCTATTCGGCCTTTTCGAACTCCGAGTTCTTCTCACACTCAGGGCACTTCCTGGGTTTACACCTCGACTCCCTGGAGTACCCGCAGCTCTTGCATTTCCATACAGCCATCTTCAAGACTCCTTCGCTTGTTTTTTTGAGCTTTCGTGACGTCCGGGCCGCGGACCTGTCGTCCCGGCCCGGGTCGTCAATGTCGATGCGCCGTCCGCCGGCCCCTTACTTGAAGTGCGCTGAGGCGTACTCCTCGAGCCCGCTCTGGCTCGGCTTCATGCCCTCCTCGCCCTTGTGCCAGTTCGCGGGGCAGACCTCGCCGTGCTCCTCGCTGAACTTGAGGGCGTCGACGACCCTCAGGACCTCGTCCACGTTCCTGCCGAGCGGGAGGTCGTTGATGGTGACGTGACGGATATTGCCCTCCCTGTCGATGATGAAGAGCCCCCTGAAGGCTATACCGGGTTTTTCCAGCAGGACGCCGTAACGCCTGGATACGGACTTGTCGAGGTCTGATAAGAGCGGGTAGGTTACCTCGCCGATGCCGCCCTTATCCCTCGGGGTGTTCCTCCAGGCGAAGTGTGAAAAGTGGCTGTCCACGGAAACGCCCAGGACCTGTGCGCCCCTCTCCTCGAAGTCCTTCATCCTGTCCGAGAAGGCTATAATCTCCGTGGGGCATACGAAGGTGAAGTCCAAGGGATAGAAGAAGAGCACGACGTACTTCCCCCTGTAATCGCTGAGACTTATCTCCTTGAAGGAACCATCGGGCATGACCGCCTGGGCGGCGAAATCCGGGGCCTCGTTCTGCACAACCGCTTCTGTGACTACTCTGTCTGACATTTTCATCTCCTCCTTGGGTTTGTTTGCTTTTCAGTTGACCTTGTCCGCGGCGTCGTGCGTCTCCCTGCAATCGCCGCAGATGCCGTAAAAATCGACATGGTTTCCCAGCACCTCATACTCGCTCACTACGTCGCCGGGTAGGCTCAGCGCCTGTGAATAGTCCACGAATATGTCAGATATCTTCCCGCACTCGGCGCACATGATGTGGTGGTGCGGGGTCGAGTTGGGGTCGAAGTGCTTGCGCTCCGGGTCTATGGTCACCTCGACCAGGTCGCCCCTGTCGGTAAGGGCCTGTATGGTGTTGTAGACCGTGGCGAAGGATACGGTCGGGTGCTTCTTCTTAAGCTCCCTGTAGATATCCTCCGCGGTGGGATGGCTCGTGTTGCCTTCGAGGATCTTGATGATGGCGATCCTCTGAGGCGTGAGCTTGAAACCCTCTTTCCTGTACCTCTCTATGATACCGTCCATTTCAGCCTCTTGCTTCCTCTCGATTAAAAACCACCGTCCCCGGCCTCCCTTGCTTAAAAGTGGAACTATTCTTACCTTGGAACGATTTCATTATACCTCTCTGTTGCTCCCTGTCAAGCCTTTTATGGACTTTTTCGGTCTTTTTTCTCGTAAAGCCCTCGCTGCCTCCCAACCATTTGAAAATCAAGGCGTTTTCCGGGTATAGCCGGACGTGCAACCGACCTTTGATTCGATGAATGCCAGAAAAAAGCCCGGCCGGCGCGCAGGCCGGGCCCTGCAACTTCCGGCGGGAAGAAGTTTTTTATCCGTCGGCGGGGAAAATTGATTTTTCTCATGTCGCGGAGCCGGCGGCCGTGAGATATTACAACTCAGCACACGGAGCCGGCGGAAGGCACGCCGCGGGAACGCAGGTAGACTCCACAGGAAGGGTAAAGGGAATGCTATTTTCCATCATGCACGTAATCCATCTTCTCACCGTCATAATATGGATAGGCGGGCTCGCCTTCGTGACGACGATGGTGCTGCCCAT
>JBHHVK010000086.1:0-8374 GCA_046754205.1 Thermodesulfobacteriota bacterium | reverse complement strand
GATGGAGTACCTGAGGCTCTGGTTCTGCTTGAGGGTCCAGGCGTAGGACTCGCCGGCCACGAAGTAAGAGCTGCCGTCCAGGTTTACGGCGGTCTGCCCGGCCTCTTCGACCCTGTTGGTGACCATGTTCACGCTGGAGGGCTCGACCCTGGTGAGCCACTCGTTGGGGGAGCCGGCGTGCATGTCTCCGGAGATGCGGCTGTTGGTCCTGAGCGCCTCCGAGCGCATGCTCGCCAGGTAGTTCTGCTTCGCGGTTTCGAGCTTCTGGGTTGCGGCGGCCGTGCCGGCCGCTTCCGCCTGAAGGCCGGCTGCCGAGATGAAGGCCAGAGAGACGACGGCCATGAACGTCTTGGTAAGTAAACTTCTTCTCATCTTTTTCTCCTCCTGTTGCTGCTACATACGGTTTGACGGGATAAGTTAGTAGCGCCTCTGTTAGATCACCTGTAAGATCGAGCAACACCGCGGCTTACGCCCCGGTGGAAAACACATTCGCCCTGTTGCGGGTCGCCTTCCGCCCCTTCGCCCCCCTCGACCCCCCTGCCCCTCTTGCCCCCTGTCTACCCCCTCTTGCCCCCTGGCCACCGGCCGGACAGAGGACCTCGTGGTGCGGTCTTTAGTCCTTAACCGGGTTTGCGGTAAAGAGAAGGATTCAGCCTATTTCCTGCTATTTCCTGCCCGCAATCGAGATTAAATCCGCCGCCGAACGCAATAGGGGCATCTTAAAAAGGATTTTGAAGCGCTAAGTTTAGCCGGAATTACGGCGTATGTATGTGACAGAAGTCACATTTCAGGGCGGGCGGGCCTCATGGCAGCGCGTCCCAGAGGTGCGTGTCGACGTACCGGGAGAGTATCTCCTGGGCCTTGGCCGGCGGGGGAGAGTCGAAGTATGAGTTTATCACGGCGTGGGCTATCTCGTGGGCGAGTATCCCCGCGCTGAGCCTCTCCACGGTGACGTGGACCGTCCCGTTGGAGTGCGAGTAGAAGGCCACGGGCGATGGGCCGAACTTTCCCGCCTCGCGCCAGGCCTCGCCCAGCTTGACGTAAGAGGGGTATATGCGTATGGCGAAGCGGAAGTTGAGGGGGTACATGTCGAGGAGCGTTCTGACCCGGAAGACTATCCTGTCCACGTCCCTCTTTACGGCCGCAAGGACCCTTGGCCTGTCGGCGGCCGCAGACAGGCGGCCGTCTCTGGTGATCTTGCCCGCGAACTCGGCGAGGAGCCTGTCATCGGGGTAGTGGATGGCGGCGTAGTGGGTCCGCAGGTCCCCGGGCCCCTGGCCGGCGGAGGGAAGGGAAGGGAAGAGCAGGAGGGCGGCGAGGACCGTCAGGAGGAAAGGGTAATATCGGTTTTCGCGCCGTGCCATCGCCTTCCGAGCGGGTTTGGTCCAGCATTGTTTACCCGGGCTGCGCGCCCGATGGCGGCCGGGCAAAGGCCACCGGAGCCCCGGCGGCCCGGTGGGCCGGGCCGGGGAGGCCGCGCCGCTTGAGTTTCCTTTAATAGAATCATCGGCATGAAAGGCGGAGGACTTGAAGCTCAACCACCGCCGGCGCCGGTCCGTGAGGTCTTGAAGTAGCCCGCCTTTTTACGAATCTCCGAGAGGGTCTCCTGCGCCTCCACCAAAAGGCCGGCGGCGCGCCTGGCGCCTTCAGACCCCCCCGCCCCCTCCTTGCCTGCGGGGCCGATGGCCCTGGCGGCCTCCTCGAGGCGGCCGTCCATCTCGGCGAGCCCGCTCTGGATGTCGGCGACGACGGAGTCCATCTTGGAGTTGAACCTGTTCATCTTTTCGGCGAGCTCGTGCATCTGGTCGTCGGTGCGGAGGCTGAACCTCCTTGTGAGGTCCCCGGCGCTCGTCTCTTCGAGCGTCTTCTCGAAACGCCAGAGAGGGCCGGCTATCTTGTGGGAGACGACGATGAGGACCACGAACCCCACGGCGGCGGTCAGCCCGATGACCGCGAGGTTCGTCAAGAGGAGCGTGGGCAGGAAGTACTCTCCGGTCTTGGCCACGACGACCTCGGAGCCGGACCAGCCCGTTATGACGGTTCCCCTCGACAGGTAGACGAAGAGCCCGATGGCGAGGAGCGATTCCGCCACGATGAGGACGAGGAACTTCCAGGCGAAGTCGGCCTGGAACCTCTTGTTTATGAAGACGTTCCTCTTCAGGAGGTTCCACCTGCTTATGTGCTCACGGTCATTCATCTGCGACACCCTCCAGAAGCTCCCTGTCGACCGTTATGTCGGAGGAGCTTCTGAGGCCGGCGAGCCAGTCCTCGAAGGCCTTCTGCTTTTTCCTCTCGAGGAGGTAGGCCTTGAGGCGGCCTTCCACCTCCTCGTAGGCGGGCGTTTCCACGGGCTCCCGCGCCGTGACCATCACCACGGTGAAGCCCCCCCTGCTCTTGAATATCTTCGCCTCGCCCGCCTCCATGTCAAAGGCCTCGTAGAGCGGGCCGGCCGGGGGCACGTCGTCGGCGTAGAGCGGGCCGAGGGGTTCGCCCGGCAAGGCCTGGCTGCCGGAGACCATCTCGCCCTTCACCCTCTCGGCCTCTTCGGCGTCGGCGGCGTCGGCGGTCCTTACGGTTATCCTGCGGCCCATACGGCGGTAGTGGGCGCGGGCCTCCTCTTCGGTCACGAAGACTTCGTCGGCGAGCTCCTTCATCCTCGCGTCGACGAGTTCCCTTATGAGCGTCTGCTCCCAGTAGGCCTTTATGGTGTCGATGAACTGTTCGTCCTCGGAGAGCCCCCGCTCCATCGCCTCACGTATGAGGAGCTTTCTGTCCATCATGGAATCGAGGAGGTCCTCGAGGGACGACGCGTTGATCTTGAGGGTGGGGTCCCGGCGGGACGTCATCGAGACCTCCCGCTCAAAGTCCTTGAGGAGGATGGGGATGCCGCCCACACTGGCTATCTCGGGTTCCTCGCCCTCCCTCTCGGCGCAGGAGGTGAGGGCCATGACGGCCAGTGTGAGTATTATAAGTACACGGAGACCCTTTGTCATATTTTCCACCGGGGGCCTTCGGCCTCTACGGGGCCGGACCGGGGTTATTATATAGGATGAAAGCCCGTAAGGGCAAGAAGTTAAAGGCCCCCTGCCCGGGGCGGGGGTGTAAGGGGATTGATTTATGTTATACTGTAAAAGGTCTTTACTTAATGGTAAAGTAACCGAAAAATAAAGAGATGCTTTTGCAGGCGCCCGCCCTGCGTTACCTGTGCGGAAGGAAGGCGGCATGCCCACTGACACGATGTTGATCCTCAAGGAGCTCCAGGTCCTTGCGGTCCCCGCCGGGGCGGCGATAATCACCCTTTCCGCCCTGCTGGTCCTGAGGTCCATCATCTTCAGGGTCCTCGACCGCTGGGCCCAGAGGTCGAGCTCGAAGGCGGTGGATATCGTGGCGGCCACCTTCAGGTCCCCGACGGTATACTGGGCGCTGGCCGTGAGTATCTACCTCGGGATAGCCGTCTCCGATATGCCGGGTAAGTACCTGTTTTACCTGACCCGGGCCATCCACATACTCATCGTTCTGTCCGTCACGGTGGCGGCGGCCAACCTCTTCGGCAGGGTATTTTCGAGCTACGTCACCAGGCACGAGCTGCCGCTGCCCACGACGGGGCTCGCCCAGGGGATAATCAAGGGCACGATACTCGTCCTCGGCTCCGTCATCATCCTTGGGCTCCTCGGGGTCTCGATAGCCCCCATCGTCACCGCCCTCGGCGTGGGCGGACTCGCCGTGGCCCTGGCCATGCAGGACACGCTTGCCAACCTCTTCGCGGGGATACACATACTCGTCGAGAAGAGCATCCGCGTGGGGGACTTCATAGAGATAGAGGGCGGGCTCAAGGGTTACGTGGACGACATCACCTGGAGGACGACGCGGATAAGGATGATACCGAACAACATGGTGGTGATACCGAACAACAAACTCTCGCAGTCCATAGTTACCAACTACTATATGCCCGAGAAGGGGATGAACCTCTACATACCCGTCGGCGTGAGCTACTCCTCCGACCCCGATCACATCGAGGGGGTGCTGCTCGAAGTCGCCGGAGATGCCGTCGGCCATGTGGATGGGCTCCTGGCGGACCCGCGCCCGGAGGTCCTCTTCATGCCGGGCTTCGGCGACAGCGCCCTCGAGTTCAAGCTCGTCGTCAGGGTCGGGGAAGTCTACGAGCAGTACAGGGTCCAGCACGAGCTTCGTAAGCGCATATTCAAGAGGTTCAGGGACGAGGGGATAGAGATACCATTTCCCCACAGGACGGTATATCTACGCGAGGACAGGACATGGAAAAGCCGGCAAGACCGTTCGAGTTCAAGCAGTGTACGAACATCATAAAGAGCACGGGCCACAAGGCGTGCAACATCGGCGAGCTCCGCGAGGGGATATCCGTGGTGAGCGAGGCGTGCATCTTCCACCACGGCTACCAGTACTTCCTCAAGGGCCCCCTGCTCGAATACACCAACGACTTCGCCCACTGGGCAGGCGAGGCCCTCGAGGAACGGGCCCTGGCGGAGAGGCTTTCTAACGTAGACCCCTATACCTTCAGGACGGTGGACGAACTGAGGGCAGAGCTCTTAAGGGAGATAGACGAGTACCTCAAGGAGTTCCCCGAGCCGAGGTGCGCCATGTCGGGAGACGAGTTCTTCTTCGGCGAGACGGTCACCTACACATTCCCCGTCGGCGTGAGGGCTAGGAACCTCGCCGAGTTCCTCGTGGCGATAAAGTACATCGACCCGGGCTCCATCTACTACCACTTCTACCAGGCCAGGGTGCGGCTCGGCGGCGGCGTGGACGACTTTTCCAAGTGGTTCGACGAGGCGCTGGAAAAGCCCGAGCTTTCGGAAAAGGTCCGCGCCATAGACCTCTTCATGCACACGGTGGAGGGGATAAGGGATAGGCTGGCGACGGTGGTCGAAGAGGAACTAAGAGATGAAATGGAGGTGGTCCTGGAATGATCGAACAGTACGCCGGCATCTCGCCGAAGGGGGACCTTCAGCTGATAAAGAAGCTCTGCGAGCTTCTCGAAGGCAAGACGTTTCTCCACGTCAACTCCACCCGTGAGGGCGGGGGGGTGGCCGAGATACTCCAGAGGATGATACCCATTCTGAACTCCATGTGCATAGAGGCGAGGTGGGACGTCATAGAGGGGGACCCCGAGTTCTACGACGTGACCAAGAAGGTACACAATGCGCTCCAGGGCAACCCGGAGCGGTTCACCGCCAGGATGTGGGCCCACCACTACGATGTTAACGTCAGGAACGCCGAGAGGATGGACTTTGACGCCGACGCGGTGATGATACACGATCCCCAGCCCGCGCCGCTCATCGAGTTCAGGAAGAACGGCCGCTGGATATGGAGGTGCCACATAGACGTATCCAACCCCCAGAAGGACGCCTATGAGGCCATAAGGAAGTACGCCGAGAGCTATGACGCCGCGATATTCTCCGTGGCCAAGTTCTCCAAGTCCATGCCCGTGGACGAGTTCATCATCCCCCCGTCCATAGACCCGGTGAGCGAGAAGAACAGGGACCTGATAGACGAGGAAATAGTGGAGACGCTCGTGAAGTTCGACATCCCTCCCGACAGGCCCATGATCCTTCAGGTCTCGCGCTTCGACAGGTTCAAGGACCCCGTCGGTGTCATCGAGGCCTACAGGATGGTGAAGAGGTACAACGACTGCATCCTCGTCCTCGCCGGCAGCCCGGCCAGCGACGACCCCGAGGGGGCCGAGGTCCTCGCCGAGGTCCAGGAGGAGGCCGTCGGTGACCCGGACATCCACGTGCTCCTGCTGCCGCCTTTCAGCGACAAGGACATAAACGCCCTGCAGAGGGCGGCGACCGTCGTCCTCCAGAAGTCCACCAAGGAGGGCTTCGGGCTCACCGTCAGCGAGGCGATGTGGAAGGGAAAGCCCATGATAGGGGGCGCCGTGGGCGGCATCCCGCTCCAGATAATGCACGGCGTGAACGGTTTCCTCGTCCATTCCGTGGACGGCGCCGCCTTCAGGATACGCCAGTTCTTCAACAACCCGGAGATGGCCCAGCGCATGGGCGAGGCCGCAAGGGAATACATCCGCACCAACTTCCTCATCACGAGACAGATACGCGACTACCTGAGCGTGTGGTACTCGCTCGAGCACAGGGAGAGCAACATACTCGAGCTCTGAGGCCGGGGGCCGCCCCCGGGGACGTTAGAGAGAGGTTATGGAATCAGAGGAGTTCAAAGGGTTCGTGGCGAGGGAGCTCGCCGGCAGGGACTTCATCGTCGTGTCGAGCCGTGAGCCCTACGTACACAAGAAGACCTCGGCCGGGATAAAGGTCGAGCAGCCCGCCGGCGGGCTCACCTCGGCCATGGACGACGTCTTAAGGCGCGTGGGAGGCACGTGGGTCGCCTGGGGCAGCGGAAGCGGCGACCGGGCGGTGTCGGACCGCGACCGTGTCGTGGTGCCTCCCGACAACCCGTCGTACACGCTCCGGAGGATCTGGCTTACGCCCAGAGAGGCGAACAACTACTACCACGGCTACTCCAACCGCGTGCTCTGGCCCCTGTCCCACATGGCGCTTGACAAGGTCTACTTCAGGAAGAGGTACTGGAAGGACTATGTGGCGGTCAACGGGAAGTTCGCCAGCGCTATACTCGAAGAGGCGAAACCCCAGTCCATCGTCTGGCTCCACGACTACCACCTCTGTCTCGTCCCGAGCCTCCTTAGGGAGGCCGCCCCGGGGATCACCGTTGCGCACTTCTGGCACATCCCCTGGCCCGGCTGGGGGGTCTTCAGGATCTGCCCCCAGGCCCGCGAGATACTCTCGGCCATGCTCGGAAACGACCTCATCGGATTTCAGACGCCGCTTTTCGCCCGCAACTTCATGGAATGCGTCCAGGAGTGCCTTGGGCACCTCGAGGGCCTCGAGATAGACTACCGCTCCGGCTCCGTCACCTACCAGGGGCACACCACGACGCTCAAGTCCTTCCCCATCAGCATAGACTACGACAGGTTCGCCTCGGCGGCCACGAGCCCGAGGACCGAGACGACCGTAAAGAAGCTCAGGGAGAAGTTCAAGATGGCCGGCCACGTGGGCGTCGGCGTGGACAGGCTCGACTACACCAAGGCGCTCGTCCAGAGGCTCCAGGCCCTGGAGCTCTTCTTCGAGAAGTACAGGCGGTTCCGGGGGAACTTCACCTTCGTCCAGATAGCCGTGCCAACGAGGCTCCAGGAGCCCTACATAAGCTACAAGAGGGCGGTGGAAAGCCTCGTGAACAAGATAAACAGGAAGTACGCCACCGGGGACTGGATGCCCGTCGTCTACCTCGACAAAAAGGTTGACTTCAACGAGCTGGTGGTCTATTACAGAATAGCCGACCTCGCCATAATAAGCTCGCTCTACGACGGCATGAACCTCGTGGCCAAGGAGTTCGCCGCCTGCCAGGCCGACGAGAAGGGTACCCTCATCCTGAGCGAGTTCACAGGGGCGGCCGAGGAACTCGGCGGCGCGGTCTTCGTAAACCCCTACGACATAGAGGGCTTCGCCGACAGGATCAAGGAAGCGATAGTCATGGACAGGGAGGCGCGGCGGGCGCGGATGGGTGTCCTCAGAAGACAGGTCCGCGAGTACGACCTCAAGAACTGGATAAAGGACATATTCTCGGAGATGATAAGGGTCGCGACGGTGAAGGGAGTCAAACACTTCTACATATTCGACAGGCTCGAGGAAGTGAAAAAAGGGCTCGTCGAAAAGGGGGCCTTCCTCTTCCTCGACTTCGACGGCACCCTTACGCCTATCGTCGAGACCCCTGAGATGGCGAACATACACGAGCACGTGCGCGAACTCGTAAGCGCTCTCGCCCGCGTCGTGCCGGTGGCCATCGTCTCGGGCAGGTCCTTGAAGGACGTGATGGGAAAGGTGGGGGTGGAGGGGATAATATACGCCGGAAACCACGGCGCCGAGATATGGGACGGCGAGAAGACGGCCGTCTCACAGCACCTCTCGGTCGATTCCTACCTCCTGAAGGAGTGTCTCGCCAGGCTCACCGAGGAGCTGGGCCACATCGAGGGGGTCATTGTGGAGGACAAGTGGGTCACCGCGTCCATCCACTTCAGGAACGTTCCCGAGGACAAGCTCGAGGAGTTCTTCTCCCTTTTCAGCAAGACCACCGGGCCCTACGAAAAGTCCTTCCGCATAACCTCGGGCAAGAAGGTCTTCGAGATAAGGCCGCTCGACGTATGGAACAAGGGCGACGCCGTCAACTGGATAGCCTCCGAGAAGGGCGGCGGCAGGACCCTGGTATACGTGGGCGACGACACGACGGACGAGGACGCCTACCGCGCCGTCAAGGGCAGGGGCATCTCCATCTCCGTGGGCCAGAACCCCGAGGCCGACTACTACCT
>JBHHVK010000085.1:0-8416 GCA_046754205.1 Thermodesulfobacteriota bacterium | reverse complement strand
CGCTCTTTGACATAACTTTTTGAAGCATGGGGGCGACCGGTTTCGACGGGTCGAACCGACGCTTGGAGAAGCATGCCGTGGTCTGTCGCCACGTTAAACAGGCAGTCTTTATAGTCGGCAACGACTACAACTACGCTCTGGCCGCCTAAAACACGGTCAGCGTCCTGCATGTCCTTTCCCGTGGGCCATGTAAGGGCGTCACTTTAGCGGGATGGCCCCGGGGACTCCGTCCGAAGCGCCCCGGCGGCGAGACTGAACCGGACTGGCGGGTTGGCGCCTTGCCTGTGTGGAGCCTGCCCGTGAGACCCAAACACAGGACAAGCATGTAGAAGGCCAGGCTAGGCGTTCCCGGACGTGGGTTCGATTCCCACCGCCTCCACCAGTTTTTATTAAGAAAATCAAGCAGTTGGACGATTCTGGACTCCAAAAAGCACCGTCCCGGACTCGTCCCAAGAGTAAAGGCCCGGCATGAAAACCGGGCCTTTGTTGTGTATAATATCTGGCGGGTTACGGCTTACGCCTAACCAACCCTACAGGACTATGGTCGACCTCAAGCATTCCGATATCCGAATCATCGACGACGCATTTCAAGCCGATCCAGGCTACGTCCTCAATTTCTCCGACAAAACGTTTCGGGAATATTTCGAGGATGAGTTCGGGATTGATATTGATAACCGTAAATACCAAGCCAAAGGCACATCGAAGATGAACCGCCTGCGGACGTTCTGCCGTATCGAAAGTCCAGCCATCGTTTCGCGGGTGCTGCGTAGCCTGTGGGAGTACCGTGAAGCTACGTTCCCAGATGGCCCGCGTTTTGGCGAGGTGAAAGCAAGTCTATTCGATCTTCTTTCCCGAATTGAAGGTGGCACCGCAATCGCGCGAACGGATGCAATCGAACGCTTCATCGTCAACCAGACGCTTGATGAGCTGGTAGCTGCTATCGAGCGTGACATCATGGCCGATCGACCGGTCGCGGCCTTGGATCGGCTACACACCTACTGCGCAAAGAAATTTGGGCACCTGCTCGACCGACGAAGCATCATATGGGATCGGAACGAGCCCCTTCACAGCCGCGTTGGCAAATACGTCAAGGCTTTGAACCAAGAGCGCGAGCTACGAAAGATGACGCAGCAGATTATCAAAAACTCGATCGGCGTCTTCGATAAGTTCAACCATGTTCGGAATAATCAGAGTCTCGCTCACGACAACGAGGTGCTGGACAAAGCGGAAGCGCGGTTCATCTTTGACTCGATATGCGCGGTACTTCGCTTTGTTAAAAGCATCGATACCGTTCGATTTGACGATTGAGGGTCCATAGATAAAAATCCGTCTACCAGCTGGGACCCGCACAATTCCGTCACAATACTGGGGACACCATACTTAATTCCGGATTAAGCTTACCTCCCTACTCACTCCGCCCCTCTTACCTTCTCCGCCGTCCTGCCGGGTATATGCCCGTCCACTCCAATCTTCATTAGTCACTTGAATTCCCCGCTGAAGAATAATAAAGTCTAACCATTATGGCCTTCAGGGTAAAAGAGGCGGACTTCAGGGCGGCCGCCGCCCGCGTGCTCGACGGCCTCCCCGACGAGTTCAGGAAGCGCATGGAGAACGTCGTCGTGGTCGTGGAGGATTACCCCTCCGCCGAGGACGCCGCGAGCGCGGGGGTCCCGCGTGGAGAGCTTCTCGGGCTCTTTCACGGCGTAACACGGCCCGGGCAGGAGTGGCGCGGCGGCGCGCCTGACCGGCTCCCCGAAAGGATCGTGCTTTACAGGCGCAACATCGAGGCCGTCTGCTCCACTAAAGAGGAGCTCGTCGAAGAGATACGCCTGACCGTTCTCCACGAGATAGGCCATTACTTCGGCCTCGGCGAGGAAGAGATGGAGAAGTACGAAACCGGATAAATGGCGAGAGCTTCCTTGATGTCTCCGCCCGCCAATTTTTGTGAAGTCAAGGGGTTATCCTCTCGGATAACCCCTTTTTCGTCCCTCCCCATCCTTCCCCCTTCAATTCTCCCGGTAAATGCCGAACAGTATTGTGGTTCCGTGACTTTTGGACTGGTAAAGGCAACGCCTGTCCACTATCCTTTATATGATGAAGATGGACGCTAAAGGCTTCGGCCGCGCCGCAAGGCTTCTCATACTCCTGCTCCTCCTGGCCCCGGCCGCGGCCTCGGCAGGGATGGAGCTTACGGCCTCGGCCATACCGCAGGGCGGGGTGGCGCTCTTCTTCCTTACCGGTGACGAGGCGGCCGAGGGGGTGAGGGCGCAGTTCGACGGCGGGGAGGTATTCATCGCGTCCACGGACGGCTCGGCCCTGGGTATCGTGGCCGTGGACGTCGACGCCCCGCCGGGGGTATACACGCTGAGGCTCGAGTCCCGGGGCATGGTCATGACCAGGAGCATTACCGTCCGGGACGGCGGTTTTGAGACCCAGCGCCTTACGCTGCCGAAGGGCTACGTCGAGCTCGACGCCCCCACGCTTGAGAGGGTGAAGGCCGAGACCGGGGTCCTCGGGCGCCTCTGGTCCACCTCGAACCCGGAGCCCCTCTGGAGCGGCCCCTTCATCATGCCGGCCGCCGGGGAGCTGTCGAGCCCCTTCGGCACCAGGAGGGTCCTGAACGGCAGGCCCCGGAGCCCGCATTCGGGGGTCGACATAGCCGCCCCCGCCGGAGCGCCCGTCGTGGCGTCCAACGGCGGGAGGGTGGCGCTCACAGGGGATTTTTTCTTTATCGGAAGGTTCGTCGTCATCGACCACGGTCTCGGGGTCTTTACGCTCTACGCCCACCTCTCCGAGGTGACGGCAAGGCCAGGAGAGGCGGTGGAGCGGGGCGAAACCATAGGCGCCGTGGGCTCGACCGGCAGGGCCACGGGGCCGCACCTCCACTTCTCGATGCGCGTGGGAGGGGCGCGCGTATCGCCGCTATCGGTCTTCAAGGCGACGAAGAGGCTCGAACGTCTGGCGCGGAGGTAACCCCGCCTCCGGGGGGCTTTCGGTTACCAGTTATCCGTTGACCATTACCCGATAACCGATAGGGCCAGAGATGCTGAACTGAATTCAGCATGACAGGAGGGTGTCATCCTGAACTCGTTTCAGGATCTATCAGGCCAGAGATGCTGAAATGAATTCTGCATGACAACACCGAAACCCATTATCCGTAGACCGATATCCGTTAACTGTTAACTGATAACTGATAACCAAAAAGGGGGGCCGACCTGTCGTCAGACCCCCGTTAAGGTTCACGCGGCGGACCTCCCGCGTCTCTTCGCCATGGCCGCTCTTTACATCAGGGCCCCGGCGATTATTATCATGATGATAACCGCCGTGAACCCACCAACGGCCACCGCGTACTCTTCCCAAAGGTGCTTTACGTCCTTGTCCTTGAAGTTGAATTCCTTGTCCCAGTACATGACCTCACCCCCTTTACCTCCCAAGCGCCCCTTTATGCGCGTTCCAAAAGGGCGCATAAAAACCCCCGCCCCCTCGGGCATCTCCCCTCTACTTGAATTATATCACGAAACCCCGTGATTGTGGACTGAAATACTCCTCTTTAGGGCGTGGTAAAAGCCTGATAAAGTATCGCCGGCGAGCGCCGATATTATGAAGAGCATATGCGCCGTGGCCCGGCGCGTGCCTATGTTATTGACCGGCCGTCTCTTTATATATATAATAACGCCCGGACCCGGCCCAGGAGGGCCGGGGGTCATGCGTGGCTTCTCCACGCGGCGTTTCAACTTACCGGTGTGATGGCTCGTTACCTCGTCTACATAACGGCGCTCGTCATGACGCTGGCCCTCTCTTCCACGGCCGGTGCCTTCGTCGTCGAGCTCGACGACCTGAGGGCCCCCGGTGCCGGCGGAGTCCATGGGCCCTGCGGAGACAGCGTCATAGTCATCGACCCGGGCCACGGCGGCGAGGACACCGGGGCCATAGGCCCAGGCGGGGTCCTGGAGAAGGACCTGACGCTCACGCTCGCCGAAAAGCTCGCCGTCCTGCTCAGGGAAGAGGGCGGATGCCGGGTCTTTCTGACCCGGACCGGCGACGTCTACGTCCCCCTCGAAGATAGGACCCTGTTCGCCAACTCCCACGGCGCCGACATCTTCATAAGCATACACGCCAACGCCACCCCGTCGAGCAAGGTCCGCGGCATCGAGACCTATTTTCTGAGCTTCGAGGCCTCAGACGACGACGCCAGGCGCGTGGCCGCCTTCGAGAACAATATACCCGGGGTGAGCCCGGCCGCCTGGACCGACCCCCAGGGCCGCCAGGCGGACCTCAAGGACATACTCATGGACCTCGCCCGGACGGAGGCCCACCACGAAAGCTCGGCGCTCGCCGAGTCCGTCCACACGGCGCTCGTCGAGGCCACGGGCAAGGGGAACCGGGGCGTGAAGCAGGCCCCCTTCGTCGTGCTCACCGGTGCGGTGATGCCGGCGGTGCTCGTCGAGGTCGGCTTCATCTCCAACCCGGCCGAGGCAAGATGGCTGGCCGACGGGGCCGAGCAGACCCTCATTGCAGAGTCCATAACCTCGGGCGTCCTCGGGTTCACCACCGTCTTCGGCGGGGTGAAGGACTACGTGGGCCTCAACGAGGGCTACCTCCAATGACACCTCCACAGACGAGGCCGGACGGCAGGGCGCCCGACGAGCTCCGTCCCGTAAAGATCACACGCGGATATCTCGAGTTCGCCGAGGGGTCCGTCCTCATAGAGGCCGGGTCCACCAGGGTCATCTGCACCGCCACGGTGGAAGACAGGGTCCCGCCCTTTCTCGCCGGAAAGGGCAGCGGGTGGGTCACCGCCGAGTACTCCATGCTCCCCCGGTCCTCGCCCCGGAGGATACCGAGGGAGTCGGCGCGCGGCAAGGTGGGCGGCAGGACCCACGAGATCCAGCGCCTCATCGGCAGGTCGCTCCGGGCCGTCGTAGACCTTGAGCTCCTCGGAGAGAGGACCATAGTCGTCGACTGCGACGTCATCGGGGCCGACGGCGGCACGAGGACCGCCTCCATAACCGGCGCCTTCGTGGCCCTTACGGATACCATTACTCTGCTGAAGGCCTCGGGCGCTCTGGCCGCGGAGCCCATAACGGACTCGGTGGCCGCCGTGAGCGTGGGCATCGTCAAGGGCACCGCCTGCCTCGACCTCAACTACGTGGAAGACTCCACGGCCGAGGTGGACATGAACGTCGTCATGACCGGCTCGGGCAGGTTCATAGAGGTGCAGGGCACGGCCGAGGCCGGGGCCTTCACGAGGGAGGAGCTCGACAGGATGCTCGACCTCGCGGGAAAGGGCACGGAGGAGCTTACCGGTTTGCAGACCCGCACGCTCTCGACCTGACCGTCCGGCGTCATCGATACCGCCCCGCCATATCCATCTCACTCATCCACAACGAAATCGGAAGATGAAAAAGATCGTCATCGCCACCAGGAACTCCGGCAAGGTCCGCGAGATAAGGCGGATCCTCGAGGGCCTGGGCGTGGAGCTCTCCGCTCTCGACGACTTTCCGGCCCTCGATATGCCACCGGAGGATGAGCCCACCTTCGAGGGCAACGCCCTCGCCAAGGCGCGCTTCGTGGCCAAGGAGACGGGGCTGGCGGCGCTCGCCGACGACTCGGGCCTCGAGGTGGACCGCCTCGGCGGCCGCCCCGGTGTCCGTTCAGCCCGCTACGCCGGCCCCCACGCCACCGACGAGGATAACCGGACGAGGCTCCTCGCCGAGCTCGAAGGCGTGGGGCAGGACGGGCGCGCGGCGCGCTTCAGGTGCGCGGTGGCCTACGTCTCGCCCGAAGGCGAGGAGGCCGTCTTTTCAGGGACGCTCGAGGGGTCCATCGCCTCCGCCCCGAAGGGGGCCGGCGGGTTCGGCTACGACCCCGTCTTCCTCATACCCGAAAGGGGGGTCACCGCGGCGGAGCTTACCGCCGATGAGAAGAACGCCGTAAGCCACAGGGCGGCGGCTCTCCGTAGGTTCCGCCTCTGGCTTGAGGAGAAGGAACAGGCCGGCGGCGTCTCCTGACGGGGTGCGCGGACGGGCCCTGAAGCCCGAAGCAACCCGGAAAAGGCCCCCCATCCGACCGAGGTGGGGGGGGGCTTTTGCGGCGGCCGCCCTTCGGGCTTTTTTTTGTAAAGGTCCCCGCTTTTTTGTAATATACTGTACTCATACCAGCCATCCACTCTGAGAGGAGGTCAGCACGGCATGGAAGAGAAACTCATGATGCACTACATACCAGGGCTCGAAGGGGTGCCGGCGGCCGAGTCCGCCGTAAGCTACATAGACGGCGAAGAGGGCATCCTTGAATACAGGGGCATCAACATAGAGGTGCTCGCCGAGAAGAGCTCCTTTCTTGAGACCGCCTACCTCTTGATGTTCGGCCGCCTGCCCACCGCCGAGGAGTTCGAGAGGTTCACCGAGGACGTCACCTTCCACACCAGGCTAAAGCTCAAGATACTGCGCATGATGGAGTACCTCCCCGAGGGGGGCCACCCCATGCACTATCTCCAGGGGGTGGTCTCTGCCATGGGCATGTACTACCCGGCGCGGAACATCATCGACCCGGAGGTCCGCTACTGGGCGGCGGTAAGGCTCCTGGCCAAGCTCCCCACCATCGTCGCGGCCTGCCACAGGCTCAGGCACGGGGACGCGCCCATAAAGCCCGACAACGACCTCTCCTTTACCTCCAACTTCTACCACATGCTATTCGAGAAGGTCCCCTCTCCGCTGGTGGAGAAGATACTCGACGTCATGCTCATCCTCCACGCCGACCACACCATGAACGCCTCGACCTTCAGCGCCCGCGTGGTGGGCTCGACCCTGGCCGACCCCTGCACCATCATATCCTCTGCCATAGGCACGCTCTCCGGCCCGCTCCACGGCGGGGCCAACGAGGAGGTGGTCCATATGTTCGACGAGGTCGGCAGCAAGGACAAGGTGCGCGAATACGTGGAAGGCAAGATCGCCGCCAAGGAGAAGATAATGGGCGTGGGGCACAGGGTCTACAAGACCTGGGACCCGAGGGGCAGGATAATGAAGGGCTACATAAGGAGGCTCTTCGACGAGCACGCCGTGGACCCGGCCCTGGTCGAGCTCTTCGAGGAGATGGAGAAGGTGGTTCACGAAAAGCTCGCCCACAAGAAGCTGTACCCCAACGTGGACTTCTACTCCGGCATAGTCTACAGGGCCATAGGGATACCCACGGAGCTCTACACACCGATATTCGCCATGGCCAGGGTCGCCGGGTGGCTCGCCCACTGGATGGAGCAGCTTGAGAGCAACCGCATATACCGCCCCACCCAGGAGTACACCGGCCCCAGGGAGATGGAGTATGTGGAGATAGGCGAGCGCGGCGAACCCGCCGGCCACTGACGGGGATGGATGGGAATATGCGCGGGATAATGAAAAGAGGTCTTTTTGGAAGGGGCGCCGAAGGCTCCGGATGGGGCCGCTCCTCGCTGCGGCTCGCGGCGGTCCTTCTCATCGCCTTCGTCCTTTCGGGCTGCAGGGGGGAGCGCGTGGTGAGGCTTTCCGACAACACGGACGTGGACCCGGCCGAGATCGCCGGCGAGCTTGCCGGCGTGAGGATCGTCTTCGTGGGGGAGCACCACGACGACAAGCGCCACCACGCAAAACAGCTCACGCTGATAAAGGCCCTCCATGACGCCGGCTACAGGGTGGCCGTGGGTCTCGAGATGTTCAGGGCCGAAGACCAGGAGGCCCTCGACCGCTGGGTCGCGGGGGAGATGGAAAAGGACGAGTTCGTCGACGCCTATTACGGGTACTGGACGATCCCCTTCAGCCAGTATGCCGACATTTTCGACTACGCCAGAGACGAGGCCATCCCCCTGGTGGGACTCAACATCCCCAAGGAGATAATCCACCAGGTCTTCGAAGGGGGTTTCGAGTCCCTGTCCCCGGACCAGCTCGCCGAGATGCCCGGCGTGAGCTGCGACATAGACCCGGAGTACGAGGCCTTCATCAAAAAGGCCATGGGCAGGCACGAGGCCAGCGACCCGAGCTACTTCAAGAGCTTCTGCGAGGCCCAGATGGTCTGGGACACCTCCATGGCCCATCGCATCATAGAGTACCTCAAGGCCAACCCCGACCGGGTCCTGGTCGTGCTCGCCGGGAGCGTCCACTCCTGGAAACGGGGCATACCCAGCCAGGTCTCCAGGCGGTCGGACTTCAAGTACGTCGTCATACTCCCCGAGTCCCCCGACGAGCTGAGCTTCGAGGAGATAACCTTCGAGGACGCGGACTATCTATGGCTCCTGCCTTCCTGGGGCGGCTGAAGAGGTGTGCGGAGTGTGCGGCGGGGGGGTGCTGCGCGGCGGCCATCGGTCCGTGAGCGTCCGTGATGGGGCGCGGGCCTCGGCCGCGGGTCAGAAGACGTGCAGCTGAAAGCTCTCCTGCTGGTTCTCCTCGTA
>JBHHVK010000084.1:0-8450 GCA_046754205.1 Thermodesulfobacteriota bacterium | reverse complement strand
AGGGGGGCATGCAGTTTTTTTTCGAGCAGATGTTGGGCACGGGCAGTTAAAAAAACGCGGCCATGACCGGCCAGACAGGATGGTGGAAGATGAATACGAAAATGCTTACCGCTTATGAGCCTGTAAAGTCCGAGAGAGAGACGCTCGTCGAGGATAACGTCCACCTGGTGAAGATAATCGCCCACCAGGTGGCCATGAACCTGCCCCCCCACATCGACGTGGATGACCTGATAAGCGCCGGGACCATCGGGCTGCTCGAGGCCATCGACAGGTTCGATCGCTCCAAGGGCGTGCAGTTCAACACCTACGCGTCCATAAGGATCCGGGGGGCTATAATGGACGAGCTCAGGAGCCTCGACTGGATGACCCGCTCCATGAGGGACAAGAGCAACCAGCTCGAGAGGGCCTACCACGAGGTGGAGAGGCGCAAGGGGAGGCCCGCCGAGACGGACGAGGTGGCCGATTATCTCGATATCAGCACGAACGCGCTCCACAGTATACTCCGCGAGGTGGGCTCGCTCGCTGTCCTGAACCTCGAGGACCTCGGTGTGAGGAACAGGGACGAGGGCATGGACATACTCGAATGCATAAAGGACCCGGACGGCAAGGACCCGATGGTGGTGGCGAAGTTCAACGAGCTGAAGGTCAAGGTGGCCGAGGCCGTGGAGACACTGCCCGACAAGGAAAAGCTCATAATCTCGCTGTACTACTTCGACGAGCTGACGCTCAAGGAAATAGGAAAGGTGCTCGACATAACGGAAAGCCGCGTCTGCCAGCTCCACAGCCAGACGATGCACAGGCTGAAGATGAGGCTCAAGAGGAACATGGGGGTGCACAGCGACGACCTCCATTGACGCCCCGGCCTGCGCCCCTGTCACGGAGAGGGAAGTCATTATCATGACCCCGGGCCGTTCGTGACAAAAAATTGGCGCTTGGTGGCCGCGCCGGGGCCGACGGGGCCGGATATGCGGCCCGTACCGGCCATGGGAGCCACGCAGGAGGCCACTGATGACCGAACGGCCCCGGGCCGGATCGAAGGATCCGGGGCGAAGGGAGGGCGGAATCTGATTATTTCACACATTTTTTCCCGCCTTTTCCGCCACGAGAGGAAAAATCCGCAAGTTCTGGCACGCCTTTTGCGATATTTATAACCAATTCTGCACATCTTCCCCACTTTCCTCTCTCTCTCCCCCCCACCGCCCCGCCGGGAAGTTCCCGGCGGGGCTTGTCTTTTCCGGATGGTCCGATAGAATATAGGGCGTCAGCCTCCCGCTGGCAGACCCGCGGAGACCCGCGAGGGGGGGATTTAAGGTTTCCACTCCGCCGGCCGATATCAAATTAGATAGTGTTGCTCGTCGATATCAGCATTTCAGGAGGGGTCATGAAGATAAGAGGCAAAAAGCCGGGCGTGGAAGCCAACAGGGGCGTCAGCGGCCCGCACGCGGACTTCAAAGCGGAGAGCACCGGCGGGGCGGCAAATACACGCCCTGGCGATACCGTCTTCATCTCCCCCAGGGCGAGGAAGCTTTACAGCATAAAGTCCATGGTGGACTGCGCGCCCGATGTAAGGTCCGAGATGGTGATAAGGCTCAAGACGGCCATAGAAAACGGCGATTACATCGTTGATTGCGAGAAGATCGCCGCGAAGATGATAGAGGGGGCCCTGAAGGACATGGTATAGCCCCCGTACATCCCCCTCCGAGGCCCTTTTCCCGAACCGTTGCACATATCCCCCTTACCCCGGATTCAGACCTCCTGACGCATCAAGGTGCCAAAAATTGTCACTTTTTTGACGGCCCGCCGGCACGTCCAAGACCCCTTCCATAAAAGCCTGAAAAATCAACATATTCCGAGCTGCCGCCGCGCTGGCACGCAAGTTGCATGATATCTTTGCAGCGTATAGACCGGCCCGGTCCGGCAGGCCGCACAGGCTTGTTAGGGCCGAAGCGTCTTCAAGCACCGGAGGGTGGTTATGGGTGACAGGGATATGCCGTATGGAGGGCCTGTAATAGACGCCGATGATACGGAGGCGGTCCTCGATGTGCTCAAGGGAGGGCGCATCGCCGAAGGCCCGACGTCCGCCGCTTTCGAAAGGGCGCTCTGCCAGTATACCGGAGCGGCATACGCCGTGGTCTGCTCGAGCGGCACGGCGGCCCTCCATCTCGCCTGTCTCGCGGCCGGGCTCGGCCCGGGCGACAACGTCATCACCACCCCGCTGACAACCCCCTCCACGGCCAACGCCGCCCTGTACGTGGGGGCCTCGGTAACCTTCGCGGACGTCGACCCCGAGACGGGAAACATCGATCCGGAGAAGGTCGAGGAGGCGGCCCGGGCCGACGGCGGCGCAAGGGCCGTCATCCCCGTTCACTACGGCGGCCGCCCGGCGGAGGTCGAGAGGATAAGGGGGCTTGCGCGCGACCTGGGCCTCGTCGTCATAGAGGACGCCAGAGAGGCCCTCGGGGCCGACCGCCTCGACGACGGCGGCCTGTGGACGAAAGTGGGCTCATGCGCCCATTCGGACATGACGGTATTCAGTTTCCACCCCACGAGGGTCATAACCTCGGGCGAGGGCGGCGCTGTCACCACAAACGACAGGGGGCTCTACGAGCTTCTGAAGGCGTACAGGGACCACGGCGTGACCAGGGAGCCCGCGGCCTTCGTAAACCGCAGGCCCGCCCCCTGGTACTACGAGATGCAGCGCCTCGGCTTCAATTACCGTCTTTCCGACATACACGCGGCCCTCGGCATAAGCCAGATGAAGAGGCTCGACCGCTTCATCGAGAGGAGGCGCGAGATAGCCGCGCTCTACGACGGGCTGTTCGGCGGCTACCCCCTCGTCTCCACGCCTCCGGAGTCCCCCCGGACGCGCGGCGCCTGGCTCTTCTACCCGGTCACCATCGACTTCGACGGGCTCGGGGTTTCGAGGGCGGGGCTCTTCGGACGCCTCGGCGAGGCGGGGGTGAGCCTCGATGTCCACCACATCCCCGTCCACACCCAGCCCTACTACGCGGAGGGCCCCGGGGCCGGCAGGCCGGACCTGCCCTCTGCCGAGAGGTTCTTCGCAAGCGAGGTAAGCCTGCCCATACACCCGGGGCTCGCCGACACGGACGTGAAGGCCATCGCCGACGCGCTCACCTCGGAGATGACGCATACGCTGGCGGCGGTCCCCGGGGCCCCGGCCAAGGTCATAGATTTTCCCTCGGTTCAACCCCTGAAGGCGGCTCGTTCGGAGACAAAGGAGGAGACAGATGATGCCAAAGTGGGTATGTAACGGTTGTCGCCGGGTCTTCTACGGCTGGGGGGGGTACTACAAGTACAAGGCGGGCGCGTCCGTTATCTGCCCCGAATGCGAGGGGCACCTCGTCCACACGACGGAAGATGGGGAGATGGATGACCGGATGGCGCACTTTAGCGACTCCGACGCCGCCTGACTCGCCCCGTGCGCCGCTCCGGAAGGGTCCGGGGCTGGCATCGCAGGAACCCGCAGCGCCCGAGAGAGACCGAATGAAGACCCTTCTTTTATATCCCCCCACCATACTGGACCAGGGCGCCGACGGCGCGGTCCAGGCCGGTCCCGCTCCACCCCTTGCTCTCGCCATGCTCGCCCCGGCGCTCTACCAGGCCGGCCTCGATGTGGAGCTGCTCGACGCCACGGGCGAGGGGTTCGTTACCGCCCCTCCGGACCCCGGCGTGGAGCTGCACCACGTGTCAAAGGGCCTCTGCCGCACGAACAGCCTCTCGCCTCCCCTGGCGCCCGGCACATATACCCTCGGCCTCGGCACGGGTGAGATACTCGACCGGGTGAGGAGCGCTGCCGCTGACGTCGTGGGCATATCCATACCCTGCGCCTCCCTCCACCCCGTGGCCGGTCACATGGCCAGCCTCATAAAGAGCAACTTTCCGTGGGTAAGGGTCGTAGCCGGAGGAGGCTGGCCGAGCGCCTCTCCGGCCGAGGTCCTCGCCGACGGCTCGGTGGACTACGTGGTCATGGGCGAGGGAGAGAGGAGCTTCGTGGAGCTCCTGAGACGCCTTGAGGAGGAGAGGTTTACCGAGGTCTGCCGGGTCCCGGGGGTCTGCTTCATGGACAGGTTCGCAGGCCTCGTGCTGAACCCTCCCGTCCCCATAGAGGACCTCGATGGCCTGCCCTTTGCTGACTACGGCGGGCTCCCGCTGGAGAGTTACTTCAGGGCCTCCGAGACCGGACGGACGCTCGGGGTCCTGTCGTCGCGGGGGTGTTGGGCGGCCGACCGGTCCCCCCGGGGCGACTCCGACCCCCTACGGCGTTTCAGGGCCCGCTCGCCCGGGAGCGTTATCAGCGAGGTGGAGAGCCTGGCCCGCGACCACTCGCTCGACGGCATCATCTTCGAGGATGATGCCATGACCCTCGACCCCGGACGGGCCAGGGAGATTTTCCGCCTCATGGCCGGGCTACGCCACGGCCTCAGGCTCTATGCCCGGGGCTTCCGCGCCGGGCTCCTCGACCGCGAGATGCTCGATCTTATGGCCGGCGCCGGCTTCGAAACCGTCTGGATAAGACAGGGGAGCGAATACGACGACGCGGACAGGGGGTCCGAGCTCAGGCGCGTGGTCCGGGACGTTCGCCTCATAGGGGAGGCGGGCCTCGAGGCGGGCGTCTCCTTTACGATAGGCATCCCGGGGGATACCATGACCGAAGTCCGGGAGACGGTGGAGTGCGCCAGGAAGCTCAAGAGGACGGGGGTCAGGAGCTTCCGAGTCTCCATGGCCGCCCGGGCGTCCGCCGAAAGGCGCATGGCCTGCGCGATGAGCTGGGACGACTTCAACCACCCGGCCGGGCGGCCCGCCGGCGAAGGGTTCGAGGCCGGGGAGGCCCGAAGACTCGCCCTGGACCTTATGGCCGAGCTGAATGTCAAGGAGAGCGCGGCATAGCCGCGCCGTCCAAGAAGATATATTTTTCAAGGTATTACGCTTCCGCATCCTCCGTCCTCCCTGCCCGGCGCCTCCCTCTGAAATACGCTTAAAGAAAAACCCCGGCCTTGCGATATATAAAAAAGGGACATGCACAGGCCGGGCCCTCCCGGGCCCGAGCACCGGCAGGAGATAACCTATGCCTCAGGTATACCTGGACGGCAACAAGATCGACATCATCGACAGCGGGAAGGACTCAACGGTCGGAGAGCTCGTCTCCGTCGTGGAGAAGGAGATGACGGACCTGAGGAGGTTCATCCTCGAGCTCTGGATAGACGGCTCGAAGCTCGAAGAGACCGCCCGCAGGGACTTCTTTAAGGAGCCTATCTCCAGATTTTCCGACCTGGAGTTCAAGACCGTCTCCATAGAGACCCTGGCCCTCGAAGGCGTCGACATGGTCCATGAGTACATGAGGGCCATGAGGGAGAACGTGGACGACTGCGCGGTGGGGATCAGGGCGGGCGAGCCCAACGCCGAGGCCGTGCTCTCCGCCATCGTCGAGGGGATGGCCGAGATGGTCAAGACCACCGACGCGCTCAAGAAGGGCGTGAAGAAGTACAGGATCAACCTCTTCAGGGAGAACCCCGACACGTACTGCAAGCCGCTCCTCGGCTACATCGACACGCTCGTGGCCCTGCTCGAGAGCGGCGAAACCACGCTCATCGCCGACACCCTCGAATGCGAGGTCAAGCCGCTCCTCGATGAGATGGAGGCCGCTCTCTTCTTCCGCGCCGCATAAATTCCTTTAAAGTACACCCCGAAAGGTCCCGATATAAAAGACATAACGGGCAAGCCGCAGGAACCGGCGGCCGGGCCCATGATGGTCCGGAGAGGGGAGGGAAGAGATGGGCATGGGACACGACTTCACTCAGGCTGCCGAACTGCTCGAAAGCATCCTCGATATATCCAACTCCTGGAGAGAGAAGCTCGACGACGGGGACATGTTAAAACTCCTGGAGACGAACGCCCGGAGGGGGAGGCTCTTCGAGGAGTTCATAGCCAGGAACCCGGACTGCCTCACCGACGGCTCGCTCAAGGCGGTAACCGAGGAGATAAAGGCCAACGACAAGGTCGTCTACATGAACCTCGACTCCCTCCTCTTCGACATGATGGAGAGGCTCACCAAGCGCAGACCCCGCAAAAAGGCCGCAAAACCCCGTTCCAGACGCCGCTGAGGCGTCCTCGACCCCTGTTCGCCCCTCCCTGCCACCCACGGCACCCCTTCCGTCACGCCGTCCCTTTGCAAGCACCCGGTCTCCTTGAACGCCCCGTGGAAAAGGCTTAAAGGCCCGCGTGGGAATTGACGATAGAATATAAGGTGTTCCGCCGTCCTTGGAGGGGTCGGTCCATGTTCAAGATACTTATTACAGATGACGACGGGGATCTGAGGGAGCTCCTTGAGGAGGCGGTCAGGTCATGGGGCTATATCGTCGACGTGGCCAGGGACGGCGAAGACGCCCTCAGAAAGGTCCGCAAGGAGAAGTTCGACGTCGTAATATCCGACCTCATGATGCCGGTCATGGACGGGCTCGAGCTCCTCGAAAGGCTAAAGGAACTCGACCATGACATACTGGTGATAATCGTGACCGGATACGCCACCATCGATACGGCCGTAAAGGCCATAGAGTCGGGGGCCTACGACTACATCACCAAGCCCTTCAGGCTCGACGAGCTGATGATAGTCCTCAAGAACGCCTGCGAGAGGCTGAAGCTCACGGTACAGAACAGGAACCTGCTCGAAGAGCTCCGGGACGCCTACGCCGAGATAGAGTCGCTCAACATGGCGCTTGAGCGGGCCGGCGCGGGCGGCGGAAAGGGAGGCGGCAGGGGCGGCAGCGAGGCCGTGGACAGATCGAAGCAGCAGGGTTATCTCAAGGAGGCGGACAGGGTCATCGGCAAGAAGCCGAAGTTCGGGTCGGGATGACCGGGCCCGTGGGGGGGGGCGCGGAGGCTGAAAAATTTAGCTTGTTATCCCCAGCGTAAACAAATATAATCTGAGGCACCAGGGCGATTGAACCTTTCCCGCAAGCGGAAGGGTTTTTTTATTTACCCCGGGGGAGTGGGGAATGGGGGCAGGGGCGGAAGACCCGGAGCCGTTGATGCTGGAGAAGGTCGCAAAGACCATAGAGCAGTTCGGGATGATAGGAGATGGCCAGGCCGTCCTGGTCGCGGTCTCCGGCGGGGTGGACTCCGTGGTGATGCTCCACGCGCTCGGCAAACTCTCCGGCAGGTTCTCCTCGAGGCTCATGGTATGCCACCTGAACCACGGGCTGCGCGGCGCCGAGGCCGACAGAGACTATGGGTTCGTAAAGAAGCTCGCCGCCTCGATGAGCCTCAAGTTCGTCGGCGGGCGCCTGAAGCCGGGGGAGCTGAAGGGCCTCAAGGGGTTCTCGGTGCAGGAGGCGGCGAGGGTCAAGAGGTACCAGTTCTTAGAGGACTCGGCCTCAAAGTACGGCGCGGATGTAATAGCCCTCGGACATACCCTCGACGACCAGGCCGAGACCGTCTTCATGAGGTTCATAAAGGGTAGCGGGCTCTCCGGGCTTTCGGGCATCCCCCCGGTCAGGGGGCCATTCATCCGGCCGCTCATCGAGGTGACAAGGGCCGAGGTCGAGGACTACGCAAAGCGCCAGGGGCTCGGCTTCGTCGAGGACTCGTCGAACAGGGACCCGAGGTACCTGAGAAACGACATAAGGCTGAACCTCATCCCCTTTGTCGAGAAACGCTACAACCCGAGGTTCAAGGAGACCGTGGCGCGCTTCGCATCGGTCATCTCCATCGACGACGAGTACCTCTGGCGTCAGGCCAACGGGGTCCTCCCGGAGGTGGTCATCGAAAGGACCCCGGGCTCCCTTACCCTCGACAGGACGCTGCTCACCTCGCTCCACGACTCCATGCTCACCAGGGTATTCCTCCTCGCCGTTGAAATATTAAAAGAAAAATCAGACCTTTACAGCTATCATATAGCATCGTTTCTCAAGATTATAAAGGGCCCCCGGCCCAACGCCTCGATAGTCCTTCCCGACGGGCTTTCGGTCGTGAGGGAGTACGACAGGGTGGTGCTCTCCACGGTGGAGCGCCGGGAGGCCGGGCCCTTCGACTATCCGCTGAGGATACCGGGCACGACCAGGGTCCCTGAGGCAGGAGCGCTCGTGCGGACGGCCATCGTCGAGTCCGCCCCTGAAACGCTGCCCGACAGGGGGCTCGTCGTCTACTTCGACCTCGCCGGCCTCCCCCGCCCGCTCAGGGTCCGGTCCTTCGCCCCGGGCGACAGGATGGCCCCGCTCGGGATGAAGGGCAGGCACAAGAAGGTAAAGGAAATCTTCATAGAGAACAAGGTCCCGAAGTCCAGGCGCCCGGCAACGCCGATACTCACGGCCGGAGAAGAGGTGATATGGGTTGCGGGGCTCCGCAGGACCGAGCACTACAAGGTCGGTCGCTCCACGGCAAAGGCCCTCAAGGTGGAGGTGGTGGAGATGGAGGAGCCCGCGGGCGGTAAGCCC
>JBHHVK010000083.1:0-8454 GCA_046754205.1 Thermodesulfobacteriota bacterium | reverse complement strand
CCTCCAGACCGGCTCGGTCCTCCAGACCGGTCGAGGCCGCGGGCGAGAACAAACCGAGTCGGCCTGTAAAGGTCAAGCGTGCGACCCGGTCCAGTCCAACAAAGCCAGCGGCCACGAGGAAGAAGAAGGCCGCCAAGGCCGCCAATGGAGACAAGGTTGGCAAGAAGGCGCAGGCCTCCAGACCGGCTCGGTCCGCCAAGGGGGCAAAGGGGGCCGGGGGGGCCGGGGGGGCTCGATGAGGTCCACGGAGGCACCGAGGACCTGGTGACCATAATTCAATAAGGGACCAGGGCCGAAGAGGCCCTTTTTTGCGTTATGGGGATAAAATCCATACTGAAAAGGCTCATCTCCGGGGAGGCCTCCTCCAGGGTCCAAGACCTCGATTCCTTCGAGGCGTACAGCCTCCACAGGCGGATAATAGAGGAGAAACCGCTTCTCGGCGAGATATACCGCTTCTACTCGGAGGAGCTCCTCCGTGAGCTCAAGCCCACAAGCGGCAAACGCATACTCGAGATAGGCGCCGGGGCCTACAGCTGCGGCGACTCGAGCCCCGGGATTATTACCTCCAACTCCGCCTTCAACGAGTTCATAGACGTGGTGGTCGACGCCCGGTGCCTGCCCTTCGCCGATTCCTCCCTCGACGGCATCGTCATGCTCAACACCATGCACCATATCCCGGAGCCGAGGGCCTTTTTCGCCGAGGCCTCACGGGCCTTGAGGCCCGGGGGGGTGCTGGCCATGGTGGAGCCCCACTTCAGCCCCCTGGGACACCTGATATACAGATTTCTCCACCACGAGCCGGTCTTGAAGACGACACGCACCTGGCGTATCCCCGACCGCCTCGTCTCCAACCAGATAATGCCCTACCACATCTTCAAGAGGGACAGGTCGCTCTTCGAAAAGGACTTTCCCTTACTCAAGGTGGCGAGGTTCACGCCCCATACCTGCATCACCCATTTGCTCTCCGGGGGGCTCAGCTACCGGAGCCTCGTGCCATCGTCCATGGACGGGGCCGTCTGGAAGTTGGAGGCGGCGCTGAGGCCGCTCAGGCCGCTTCTTGCCATGTGCATGACCGTGGTGGTGATAAAGCGTGCGGCCTGAGCCGCCTCCAGGCTCTAAAGCCCCTCCATGAGCCTTCCAGCCTCTTCGTTGCCGGGGTCTCTCGCGAGCACCCTTCTTAGGTTGGATTCGGCCCTTGCCGTCATGCCGAGCGCTATTTGCGCCCTTGCCAGGTTGAGCCTCGTGTTGACGTTCTCCGGGTCGAGCTCAAGGCACCTTTCGAGCACCACGGCCGCCTGAGGGATGTTGCCAAGTACGCCGTGGGAGGCCCCCAGGTTGTTACAGGCGTCCACGTGTAGGGGGTTGGCCGCAAGCGCGGCCTCGTACTCGACCACGGCCTCGTCGAGCCTGCCCCTGTGGCGCAACTCGTTTCCTATTATGAAATGCGCCCTCGCCGCGCCGGGGCCTTTTGCGAGCGAGTCCCTCCAGAGGGTGATGCCGTTCTGCCAGTCACCGTTCCTCTGTACAGTAAGCATGGCAAGCCAGAACGCCCAGGCGACAAAGATTGCGGTGATGCCCTTCCCCGGCAGCCTCCCTGAGCCTCTGAGCCTCGTAATGCCCCATCCCGCGAGGAGCGAAAACCCGATGGAGGGTAGAAAGAGATAGCGATCCGCCTTTATGGTGCTCGAGGGTATGAGGTTCAGGGACGGGACGAGGGCGATGAAGAACCAGAAGATTGTGAAGGGTACTATCCTCGAGCCCCTGAGGTACGCGGCCACACCGACCGCGCAGACTCCAGCGGCGAGAAAGGCCGAGAACAGGACCCCCGGTTGAAAGAGGCTCACAGGGATATCCTCCGGGGCGTAGGTGTAGAAGGAGTTGAGCCCCACGGGTGCCAGGAGCATCCCCATGTAGTCCCTCACCACGGTGAGGTCGGTAAGGAGCACGCCCCAGGGGCCGATGCCGGTTGTGAGGTAAGTGGCCTCGCTGTACTGGACGTTGACCCTGATGTAGAGCAGCGACAACGCTATCCCTATAGCGAAGTAGGGGACCTTGTCGATGAGCCTTAGCCTTCTCGTGAAAGAGAGGTCGTAGAGCAGGAGGAGCCCGGGGAGGGTCACCACGAGCGTCTTCGAAAGCATGGCGAGCGTAAAGGCCGCTAAAGAGAGCCCGTAAAAGAGGGCCCTCTGGCCCCTTCCATGCCCCCCCTCCCGTGAGTATCTGATGTAGAGGAGGAAAGAGGCGAGGAAAAAGACCCCCGAGACTACGTCTTTTGTGGCCGAGACCCAGGTAACGGATTCCACGTGCACCGGCAGTATGGCGAAGATAAGGGTCGAGAGGAAGGCCGTAGGTCCGTGGTCCGTAAGTGTGTTTACGAGGAGATAGAGCAGGACGAGGCAGGCGAGGTAGAAAAAGATGTTGACTAGGTGGTAGCCGTAGGGGGCGAGGCCGCTGATGGCGTAGGCCACGGCGTGAGCCAGCGTGGTGACGGGCAGATACTCCGTAAGCGCCACTTCCGGATCCGCCATGATGTCCATGGGGTTGAATATGCGGACCACGCCTGGTAAGGACAGGTCGGTCACCCTCGGGTTTTCAGTGACGTACCTGTTGTCGTCCCAGTAGGTTAGCTCGTTGTCGAGTGTGTTGGCGTAGAGTCCGCAGACGAGGGCGAGGATAAGGAGCAGTGGGGCGGCGCTGCGCAGCCCTTTGGGGGAAAAGATTTTCGATATATTCGTCATATCCTGATCTGGAAGCCGTCGGTGCCGGCCTGAGGAAAACACCCCCGGGGCCCCGCTCCACCGACATCTGTCCGTCGGGGAAGCGTCCCTTCATGCGGCGTTACGCCGCAGCCCCACCGGGGCCGCGGCGGCTCAATAGGGCTCGGCGCCGGCCAGCCCCGGGTCGAGCTCAAGCGCCCTCCGGCGCATCCTCGCAGCCTCTTCGAACCTGCCCAGGGCCCTGTAGGCCCCGGCGATACCCAGGTACGCCTCGGCGAGCCCGGGGTCGAGCCTCAGCGCCTCCGTGAACCTCTCCACGGCCTCCGAGGCTTCACCTTTCCGCATGAGCGCGTCCCCCATGGCGTAATGGGCCAGGGGGAAGTCGGGCATTATCCTCAGGGCCCTTCTGTATTCCGCCATGGCCTCGTCGAGGCGGCCTTGGTCGCGGTATATGCGGCCCCTGTTGACGTAGGCCTTCACCATCCGGGGGTCGATACTCAGGACCGTTTTGTACTCGGCCATGGCCTCGTCGAACATACCGAGGTTGTAGTACAGGTATCCGAGGTTGTTGTGGCCCTTGACAGAAGCGGGATCGAGCTCTATGGCCCGTTCGTACCAGGTCCGCGCCTGATCGAGGTCGCCGGTTACGTGGTAGATGGCCGCGATGTTGAAGTATGAGTTAGGGTACCTTGGGGCCAGCCTTACGGTCTCAAGGTTGTGCTTCAGGGCGTCGTCGAGGCGGCCCGCTTCGGCCAGGACGTTGGCAAGGTTGTAGTGGGACCGCGCCTTGAGGGGGGATTTTCTCACCGTGTCCGTCCAGATGGCGACGGGGTCCTTCCAGACGAGGTTCCTCTGGTAGGTAGCGGAGGCGAGGGCGACTGCGGCAGCGGTCAACGCCAGGGAAGTCAGCCAGATGGAAAGGGGAGTTCGAGACAATTGCATAAGCGGAAGTTGCCTCTGCCTTCGAGGGTAACGGGTGACGTGGTCGAGGATGGAGGACGGCCCGGCGCCGTGAGACCCGCCCCCGGCCCCTCTTAGAAGAACCTCCTGAACGACCTTGTGGCCTTCAGGTAGAGAGTGTTGTCCGTCCTGTCGAAAAAGTCGGTCTCGGTCTTGTCCCAGGTGTATTCGGCGCGCAGCTGCCACGCCCTCAGAAGGTAGGCGAGCGAGTTATTCACGCGGGTGGTGTTGGAAAACCCCTCCGTTACGTTTTTGAAGTCTTCCTCGACCCTTTCCATCTCGAGCTCCCACAGGACGCGCCTCAGAAGCGGCCTCCTGTATTTCGCCCTGTAAGTGGTGCTCTTGGTCGTGTCTTGCGAATCACTGCTTATGGCCCGGACTATCCGGTAAGAGGCGGAGAGGTTGAGCATGCCGCCCAGCAGGCGCCTACTGTGTGACGCGCTCGCGCTACCGGAGGTGGTGGTGCCTTCACCGGCGAGGTCTTCGACCCTGTTCGACCTCTCGGCGGAGAGGGATATATTCGTGTTCTTGAAGTAGCGTGACAGCGCGGTGGCCCGGAAGCTCTCCAACTCGCGGTTCAATATCTCTTCGAGGTATCCCGACTCGTTGCTCTTGTCATAGTAAAAGTTCAGGATGGCGTATTTTGTCCCTTTCAGGTTGTAGACGGAGGCGTGGTAGTCGACCCTCCTCTCCCAGATGGGACCGGTGATGCTCTCCAGGGTGTAGTAAGAGCCGTATACGTTGGCGGCCACGTACTTCAGGACGTCTATGCCGGAAAGGCCGAGGGAGACACCCTGGTCTACGCCCGTGCCCTCACCCTCCACATCGGCCTCGTCCTGCACGTAACCCGCGGAGTACTGCGAGGTGAGTCTGAACCACTTCATGTCCCTGCTGTAGCGGACCAGCGAGTTTGCCCTGAAGGTCTTGCGCTTGCCCAGGTTGGCCTTTCCCTGCTCCGTATTGGTGGTGATGTCGACCAGGGATACCACCTCGGATATCTGCAGGTGAGCTGTGGGCCTGTAATTGAGGGCGCCGCTGGTCGAAAACGACTTCGACTCGAATCTGTTCTGGGGGTCGGTGTTCCTGGTATCGTTTATGCCGAGGGAGGCGGTGCTGTCGAGCCTGGATGTTATATTGTAGGACATGCTGCCGTTGTAGAATTGCCCCACGCTCTCCGTGCCGGTCTCCCTGTCACGTTTGTGCCAGATGTAGGAATGGGTCTGATGGAAGTCGTCGCTCGGCGTGGAGTCGATGAAGGCGCTCAGGCCCTGGTTGAAGATATCCTCGGTATGGTCTTCAGGATGGGTCACGATGTTGTGGACGTACCCCAGCCTTACATTCGTGTACCTCGAAAGATCGGTGGTGTTGGTGAAGTTATAGGTCTGCTCTTTCCTCTTCCTGGACGAGGGGTCCGTGGAATTCCTGTCCTCGTCGACATCATACCTGTACTCGAGTGTGTTGTCGGTGGGTCCGACCACCTTCTGCAGGTTCACGGAGACCAAGCTATCTTCGCTGTCGTTGCCCGACCCCTGCGTCAGCCTCTTTTGCATGGAAAGATTGGTCCTCGGCAGGGTCCAGAAGTCCAGAAGCCAGCGCATGCCGAAGGTCGTCGTAAAGAGGTCGGTGGGGGAGCTGCCGGAGGTATCGGACTCGGACCGGTTGGCGTAGAGGGTCAGAGGTATCCTCGACAGGGGCAGCAAGGTCGTGCTCAGGGAATAATAGAGTATGGTGGTGTCGAACTCCTGAAAATCGGTGGAGTACTTCTCAGAGTCCCAACTGACCCCGAGGTCGTAGATTATGAGGCTTCTTGAAAAGAGGTTGCCCCTTAGGTCCAGCGAGTAGAACTGGTGGAACGTGTCGATCTGCTCTTCGAACCCCGCGTCCTCTTCGGAAGTGTATTTTTCGTATTCGAGGGTGATATGGCCGGTGAGGTTTCTCCTCGCATAGGGGTCGAAGAAGACGGCGGAGCCTTCGCGCGGCGAGAGTAACGCCAGGCTGCAGAGGATCAGGACCCACCATGCCCTCTTGAAGCGGAACATTTTTGTAATGTTCTTTCTCACCGGACCTTTTCCATTCTGCAGGGCTCACCATCGCGGCGTCGGGGAGATGGGGCAATCCGACCCCTCCGGGCGCAGGCTCGGCAAGGGGGCCTCCGGGCCGCGTTGCCGGCTGCCGGCCACGGCAAGGTCACTTCACGGGCCAGGCGCACCTGAATCCGACGTCGTCGTAACGCCCTTCCGGCGCCGCCGTGTTCCTGTAGCTCGTCCTTATATAGGTCTTGACTATGTAGTGGCCCAGGCCGCCCCAGCTCCCGCCCCTTACGACCTTGAATTTTTCGCCGTAGTCGTCGTCCTCGAAGTCGTTGCCGGGATACTGTTTGTACCAGTCGGCTGTCCATTCCTGGGCGTTCCCGGACATGTCCATGGCGCCGTAGGGGCTCGCCCCGTCCTCGAACATCCCCACGCGGGTGGTGCCCTGGTATTCACCCGAGGTGTTCACCTTTCTGAGGTCGAAGTCGTCGCCCCAGGGGAACTGTCTGCCGTCGGTGCCGCGAGCGGCCTTTTCCCACTCGGCCTCGGTGGGCAGGCGTTTGCCCGCCCACTTGCAGTAGGCGTCGGCGTCGGACCAGTTTACGAAGACGACCGGGTGGTCGGCGAACTCCGCGGGGAAGGTCCCGCCCGCCCAGCCAGGCGGCGCCGGGTGTCCTGTGGCGTCGACAAAGGCCTTGTAATCCTTGTTGGTGACCTCGAACTTGTCTATGTGGAAACCGGGAAGGTTCACCTTCCTCGATGGCCTCTCGTTGGCGAACCAGGGCTTGCGGTCGCCGTACTGCATGGCCTTCGCCGCCCTGTCCACGTCGTCGCTTCCCATGATGAACTCGCCCGCCGGCACAGGAACCATGCCCGGCGGAGGGGGTGTTGGCGGCTCCTGCTTGCATCCCGCCGCCGCGGCGACGAGGACGAAAAGAGCCAGCACTATCAAGTTTGTCCTTAAGGATGTTTTTGTAGTCAAAGCGAGCCTCCCTGGCGCCGCCAGGTCGTGGCGGCCGGTCTTTGGTTTTCTCTGTTCTTCTCCCGTCGATTGCGTCTACAGCTCAGTCGAGGAGTATCTTCCTGTCCGTGGTCATTATCACGGAGCTTCGGATCCGCTCCCTGAGCTTCATGTCATAGAAGTCCACGGGGTTGTAATTGTCTGTAAAGAGCAGCGGTCCGTCATCGATGCTGATCCTCCTGTCGAAGAGTGTCGCCACCTGTCCGGCCACGTAGGGGTGCACCGGCTCGGGGGAGGGGTCCGACAGGACCGGCTGGCGCCGGTCTCCGTTGTAGGCCACGAAGAGATAGTTGACGACCGTCCGCTCGGGCCCATAGAAGGTCTTGGGTACGTAGACGTCTACGGTGGTGAATGCCTTTTTCAGGGTCCTGGAGAGCGACCCCGGCACCACCATGTCCTCTTCAGAGTTACCCCCGAGGAAGTTTATGATCAGCACCCCGCCTCCGTTGAGCCTCGAGGCGATGAGCTCGAAGGCCTCCTCGCTTATGAGGTGGCTGGGCGTTATGTCGCCGGAGAAGGCGTCGAGGACGATCACGTCGAATTTCGAAGTGGTCGTCTTGAGGAAGTAGCGTCCGTCCATGATGTGCGTGGCGGTACTTTCGGGGTCGTAGTTGAAGTACCTGGCGGCGGTTTCGGCCACTTCCGGGTCTATCTCCACCACGTCGGTTTCCATGCCGTAGCGTTTCGTCAGGACCTCCGGGACTATGCCGGCCCCGAGGCCGATTACCAGGGCCCTGGACGCGCCGGCGTTGTATGCACGGGCAAGACGCGTGATGTTGTACGTGTATTCCGTTATGGGGAGTCCGGTGTTGACGTCTATCGCCCCCTGGACGATGTTATCCATGAGGAACTCCCTGAAGCGCAGGTCACCGTAGCTGTAGTCGACGACCTTGATCTGTCCGTACCTCGACTGGTCGTTCATGACCAGGGACACCACGGTTCCGTCGGGCCTGGTCACCGAGGGGAGGTCCGCCGGCACCAGTAGCAGCGCCAGAGGGACGGCCGCCAGCGCCGCCACGTAGGCCCTGCGGTAGAAGACGAGCCGGTATCCGGCCGTCAGGGCGATGAGCGAGATGGAAGAACAGTATATGATGCTGTTGACCCCCAGGCTCGGTATGAGGACGAACCCGGTCGCCACGGTCCCGATGAAGCTGCCGCAGGTGGAGACGGCGTAGAGCCAGCCCACCGTCTTGCCCACGCGTCCCAGGTCGGAGGACATGTAGAGCTTTACGATATAGGGTGTGACCATTCCGAGGAGAAGCAGCGTCGGGGCGAAGAGGACGGTGGAGCTCACCAGCGAGCCCGCCCTGAGACCGAGGGGGATGGAGTGGTCGATGACGAAGTTTTTGACGAGGGGTATGAAGAGCAGGGTGACGCCGGCCGCGAGGACTATGGCGTAAAGGGCCGCCGGGCTCGTTACGGCGTCGGCGAGCCTCCCTCCCAGCCAGTAGCCGACGGCCAGGGAGACGAGGGTCACGGTTATGAGGGACGTCCACACGAAGAGGCTCACGCCGAAGGGGGGCCCTATGATCCTCGACCCGATGAGCTCCACCACCATCACTATCGCGCCGCTTACGAAGGCGGTGACGATGAGGTAGCGGCTCCCGGCCATCTCCAAATGAAGATTGTCCATGGGTGCGTTTTTGTTCCCTTCCGGCTCCCGGGCTTACTTGTCTTGAGCGCACCTGAAGCCGTAGCTGCTCGTCTTTGTCCTCGGGTGGAAGAA
>JBHHVK010000082.1:0-8579 GCA_046754205.1 Thermodesulfobacteriota bacterium | reverse complement strand
GGATGCTTACCGGGTAGGCGCGGGCCTCGCCGCCGAGGGCCACGCCGATGACCCTCGCCGAGTCCTTCATGAAGCCGGCCTCGCCGGCGCGTACGAACTTCGGGGAGGTAAGCGACGGTATCCCGTCCTTTGCGGGACCGCCGCCGACGATATCCTCGGTGGGGATGGAGTGGTTGGTGAAGTCGAATCCCGAGGCGGCCGCGAGGGCGAAGATGAGGAGGAGCGCGAGGGAGAGCCCGCCCCCTGCGCCCCTGAAGGTCTTTCCGTCTCTGCCGGTCATTTTTTTAAGATACCACGCTTTCGTCCTTTGTCAATACTCCCGGGCCGGGCGCCGCCATGGCCTGCGCGGGCTTGACAAGGGTTTGCCCCGATAGTAAAGTGAGCAATCACGGACAGGGTTTTCCTGCATGCTTTGATACTTAAAGGGGCTTAGCTATGGGCGGAGCGACAACGAGCGTAAGGGCGGGGGAGGGGGCCGCAGGCCGACCCCCCGGGCCGGGCCGGGCCGCCGGACGCGCGGCCGTCGTCCTTATAACGTTCATCCTGTTGCCGGCGCTCTTCGCCCCCCGGCCCGCCGCGGGGGGGACGGGGGGGGCCGCAGGTTCCGGCGCGGCGAGGACCGTATCTCTACCCGAGGCATACTCGCTGGCCCTCGCCTCCCACGAGGACGTATTAGTAGCCGGCGAGCTCGTCGTACAGGCGCGGAGCAACCTCGGCCGTGCCACGAGCGGGATGCTTCCCACCGTCGTCGCCGAAGGCACCTACACCAAGTACACCCAGCAGATACGGGCGAGCGGATTCCTCATACAGCCCGACGACGCCACGAGGGTCGACCTCAAGGTGACCCAGCCGCTGTATGCCGGGGGGAGGAAGTGGTACGGGAGGCGCAGGGCCATGATAGGGCTCGAGGGCTCCCGCGTGGACCACGCCGCCGTAAAGGAAAGGGTGCTACTGGCCACGGCCGAGGCCTACTACTCGGTGCTCAAGGCCGAGAGGAACGTGGAGATTCAGGAGGCGGCCGAAAGGAGGGCCGGAGAAAGGCTCAAGGTCGCCGCGGCGAGGCTCGAGGCGGGAGAGGTTACGAAGGCCGACCTCCTGAGGGCCGAGGCCGAGGCCGCGGGGGCAGAGGCCGCGCTCATAACGGCAAGGAGCGCCCTCATCGACGCCACCGACATCCTCAAGAGGTTCATCGGCGTCGCCGGCGAGGTGAGCCTCGTCGAGCCCCCGGCGGGCGAGGACGTCTCGGCCGGGGTCGAAGACCTCCTCGGGACGGCCTACGAAAGGAGGAGGGACTACAGGCGGCGCCGGCTCGACGAGCGGGAGGCGGCCGAGGGGGTGGCGGTCGCCAGGGGGAGCTTCTTCCCGACACTCGACTTCGTCGGCACCTACACCCACAGGGACCAGCACCCCACCACGAGCTTCCTCCTCGAGGACTCTTCATCGGGCTCGGTGGTCTTCACCTACCCGCTCTTCGAGGGTGGGCTCAGGAGGTCCGAGTTCTCCGAGGCAAGGAGCAAGCTCCGCGAGGCAGAGCTCCGGAGGCTCGCCCTGAAGCGCGACATCGAGGTGGAGGTGAGGGACGCCTACAACGAGCTCACCGCGCTTCGGGCCGTGCTCCGGTCCCTCGCCAGGCAGGTGGCCTTCGCCAGGGAGGACTACAAGATGGTCTTCGAACAGTTCAAGTTCGGCGTGGCCACCACCGTGGACGTCATCGACTCGGACGCCAACCTCATAGAGGCCGAGAGCTCGCTCGCCAGCGCGAGGTACGACATCGAGACGGCGAAACTGAGGCTCAGGACGGCCACGGGCGTCCTCTTCGACGAGCTGACGGCGGGAAAAAAGCTCTCCGCCTCCGAGTGACCCGCGGGGGCAAACCCCGCGGGGCTTGATTTTTTCATGAGGAAAATCATATAATCCCTATCAGGGTCCTGTATCATGGACACGTGACGAGCCCTTTAAAATTCCGCAAAGGAGGAGCAGATGCCTGATATCGACTCTATCTCAGGGGACATGACCACAGGGGAGGTCACCAGCACGTGGCCGGCCACCAAGGAGGTCTTCTCAAGACGTTTCGGCGTGGGGTGCTTCACCTGTCCGGCCTTCGGGGACGAGCCCATCAGCATGGCCTGCGCCATGCACTCCACCGACGTCGACGAGTTCGTAACCGAGCTCAAGGAGGCGGCCCGCGCCGGGGAGGGGGGATGAGCCCCATGTGGGCCCCGGTCCTCTGAATCTCACTCCCCGGCCCGTTGCCTTTTCTCCGGGCCGTCAGGGGGCGGGCTATGAAACCCCGCCCCCGGACTTGCCCCTTGCCCGGCGGCGCATTGAAAGCCCTTGACTATGAAGGCCCGATTACTTATGGTAACCGGGCCTTTCTTTATTTCTTGAGCGGAGCGTCATGGGCACCGAGAGCGAGCCGAAAGAGGTGCTCTCCCCGGCCGAGGAGAGTTTCGAGAGGTGGAGGAAGACCGTCGGGTTCGCGGCAGGGCCCCTGGTCTTCTTCGCCGCCCTCATCTACCCCACGGGCCTGCCCGCGGAGGCGCACCGGCTCATGGCGGTGGTAGTTTTCGTCCTCGTCTTCTGGCTTACCGAGGCCGTGCCCATACCCGTGACGGCCCTTCTCGGGGCGGTCATGAACATCCTGCTCGGCGTGGCCCCGGCCAAAGAGGTCCTCGCCCCCTTCGCCCACCCGCTCGTCTTCCTCTTCATCGGGAGCTTCATCATAGCCGAGGCCATCACCTTCCACGGCCTCGACCGCAGGTTCGCCTACGCCATCTTTTCGATAAGATTCCTGCAGAAGGGGCCCATGAGGGTGCTCCTCGCCCTCGGGCTCATCGTGGCCGTAGCCTCCATGTGGATATCCAACACCGCCTCCACCGCCATGATGCTCCCCATAGCCCTCGGGCTCTTCTCGGCCATGAAGGAGATACACGGCGAGGGCTCGGGCGGCTTCGACTTCCGTGGGTTCGGCACCTCCATGATGCTCATGGTGGCCTACGGCGCTTCGGTGGGAGGCATCGCCACGCCCATCGGGACCCCTCCGAACATCATCGGCATAGGGATGATCGAGCAGTTTGCCGGCGTGAGCATAAGTTTTTTCCAGTGGATGGTCTTCGCCGTGCCCATAACCTCGGTGATGTTCCTCTACCTCTTCGTCCTCCTCGGCCCCGCGAGGGGACATGGGAAGGTGGACCTCACTGGTGTGGCCGAGTACGTAAGGCGCGCCCGGGCCGGCCTCGGCGCGTGGAAGAAGGGTGAGTTCTATACGGCCGTAGCCTTCGGGGCGGCGGTCTTCCTCTGGGTGCTGCCGAGTCTCGCCGGTCTCGTCGCCGGCAAGGAGGCCCCGGCGACGAGGCTCCTCTCCTCGCGCCTCAACGCCGGGGGGGTGGCCGTGCTCGCCGCCTCGCTTCTCTTCATCTTCCCCATAGACTACAGGCGAGGGGAGTTCACCATGACCTGGCGCCGGGCGGCGAGGATAGACTGGTCGACCATCCTGCTCTTCGGCGGGGGCCTGAGTCTCGGGAGCCTCATGTTCAGCACGGGGCTGGCCGAAAGGCTCGGCTCGGCCCTTACGGGCCTTACCGGGGCCTCCACCCTCTGGCCCGCCACGGCCATCGGGACGGCGCTCGCCATAGTCCTGAGCGAGACGACCAGCAACACCGCCTCGGCCAACATGGTCGTCCCGGTGATGATAGCCATAGCCCAGGGCCTCGGCATCAGTCCGCTGCCCCCGGCGCTCGGCGCCACCCTCGGCGCGAGCTTCGGCTTCATGCTCCCCGTCTCCACCCCTCCGAACGCCATAGTATACGGCTCCGGGCTCGTGCCGATACTCACCATGGCCCGCCGTGGGATACTCTTCGACATCGGCGGCTTCTTCATAATCATGGCCGGGCTATACGTCCTCTGCCCGCTCATGGGATGGGTCTGACCGGCGCGGCCCAAAAGCGCACACCCGGACGGAAACGCACACTCGCCTCTTATTGGCCCAACAAGGCCGAAATCTCGACGGATTAAAAAAGGCTAAGGATATGCTGCAATTTAATCGATATGTGGGTATGACGTAAACGCACACCGGCAGATAATCGCCGGGTCTTTCTCCATCTCGGAATTCTCTTCTCGATTCAGGTAGTTAGAAGCGAATAACGGTATTGGCACGCTTTTTCCATATATAGCCTTGCAGAGAGTGTGCAGAGGCTGAAGGAGAAAGACGTATGAGAAAGACGATAGAGATAGTGGTCGCCATCATGGCCGTCTTGCTCTTCGGCGGCAACCTCTCCCTTGCCGCCGATACATACGACAGCCCGCCTCTTTCATCGACGTTTGTTTTTGAAGGGTTGCGCATGCCGGGAGGAGCGGACGTACCCGGTTCCTACAACGATGCAGATTACACCTCGCCTGATTCCTCCTCCTTCAGGCCGCAGGACCCGTGGTACGAGCTCCCCCGGCACCTTTCCTTCAGGAACACGGCTCACGTCCCCTACGTCCTCAAACCGGCCTCCTACAGGTCGAGCGGCCTCGACCTCGGGCTCGTCTCCCTGGTAAAGGACCTCAACGCCCACAGGTTGAGCGGCACCGCCCAGCTCGGGTTCGCCGCGATGACCAGCCTCGCCATCCATGAGCTCGGCCACGTGGTCATGGCGAACTCGGCCGGCGCCGACGGCGTGGACGTGGCCTTCTTCCGGAAGAGGGACGGCAAGTTCTTCCTCGGCTCCGTCACCTACGACTCGATGGACCAGAGGTCGAAGCTCCCCTTCAGCTCGGCCGGGATAGTATTCAGCGACCTCACCTTCGAGTATGCCCTGGCAAGCTACAGGGAGGGCCCCAACCTCTTCAACAGGTCTCTGCTCTTGATGAGCGTGACCGACCTTCTGAGGTACACGGTATTTTCCTTCTACCTCTCGGGCGGCCACAGCCACCACGACCCGCTCTCCATCGTCGACGAGACCCCGCTTTCCAAGGACGCGCTCCTCGCCGTGGCCATCGGAAAGACCTTTGCCAACGCCTACAGGATGTATTCCGGCTCGGACAGGTTCGTGCCCTACTTCAACGTGGACAAGTACTCCGCCTCACTGAACCTCAGGATCGTCTTCTGAGGATATCCGCAGACTTTTGAACCGGGCCCTTTCGGGGCCCTTTTTTTTGCCCCGGCCCGCCGCGCCGATCTTCGCTTTTCCCTTGACAACCTAACAATATGGGCTTCTATTAGTTACAGCGGGCCCGAGGGCGGGCCGCGGGGACCCGACCCGCGCCGCCGGACCTTTACAAAACCGGATATGGACGTGAAAGGCTACTCCCCAGACACAGGCCCGGTGAGCCGGCTGGCCGGCCCACGCGCCAGAAGGCTCATCTACGTCGCCGCGGCCCTGGCCGTGGCCACGACGGCCGTGCTCGTCCTTCTGCCCTACGTAATCAGGGGGGCCGTAGAGAGGCATCTCGTCGCCATGGGGGCCGAGAGCGCCGAGGTGGGCGACGTGGACTTCAACCCCTTCACAGGCGCTCTCAGGGTCGAGGAGGTGAGCGTCTCGGCAGGGGGCGCGGAGAGGCTGAGGCTCGCGAGCGCGACCTTCGACGTCTCATACCTGCCACTATTTTCAGGGCGCCTCCACCTCGGTGACGTCGAGGTGGCGGGCCTCGATATCAAGGTCGCGAAAGGGCCGGAGGGGTTGGACCTCGGGGGCCTTGCGATAAGAGGTCCCGACGGCGGCGGCAAGGCGAAGGAAAAGGGGTGGGGGGTGGGCTTCGGGACGCTCAGGGTAACGGAAAGCCGCGTCGACTACACCATGGCCGGAGAGCGAGGCGGGGGGGGGGAGGGGGGCGATGGCGCAGGGCCCCTCGAGCTCTCATTCGTGATAGACGAGCTTGAGGCTACGGCCCTGGAGAGCTGGTCTCCCGAGGCGGCATCGAAGGCGACCCTTTCAGGCGCGGTAAACGGCGCCCCGCTTGCCGTCGACGCCGAGGGGTCTTTGTCCTCGCCAGGCGGAGGGCCTTCCATCGAGGCGACCGTGGAGATGAAGGGGCTCCCTTTGAGCGTCTTCGACGCCCTTGCCGGCTCGCGCGTGAAGCTCGATGACGGCGCGGTGGGCGCAAAGGCAGCCCTTACCATTGAGGCCGCCCCCACCGCACCCCCCGGCCCCACCGCACCCGGAGGCGGTCTTCTCCTGACCGTCAGGGGCGGCGTCACGGTCGAGAGCGCGCGGATAAGGACCCCCCGGCTCCGCGTCAGGTCGGAGGGGTTTGCCTGGAAGGGCGAGGCCCGCCTGGGTCTGAGCCGGGGCGCGGGCGGGCCGGTCGACGTCAGCGGCGAGGCGAGGGCAACCGGCCTCGGCCTCGATGACCCCGACGGAGGGATCGCCGTCTTCGGCTTCGCCACGGCCCTATTCGACGAAGTGAGATACACGCGCTCCGGTCCCCTTGACATAGGCCGGGTCGAGATGGTGGACCTCTACGCCGAGAGGCTGACTGCCGGCACGCAGCCCGGTGATACTCTCCTGACCTCCGCGGGCCTCACCGCAAGGGGCGTGTCCATAAAGGGCCCGAAGAGGTTCGAGGCCAAAGGCGTTGAGATGAGCGGCATGACGCTCCACCTCGAGCGCCGCCCCGACGGCCGGTGGCACATAATCGACGAGATCAAGGCCGCCTCGGCCAGGCGTGGCAAGGAAAAAAGGGACTGGTCGGGCCTGGTCGTGGGCATCGGGGACTTCGCCGTAACGGGCCGGAGCGCCATAAGCTTCAAGGACGGGTCCATAGACCCGCCCTACGACGCGACGGTCTCCATAGAGTCGCTTACCCTCGGCCGCACCGTGCCCACGGACGAGCTGAGGCGGCCCTTCACCCTCGAAGGCGTCATAAACAAGTACGCCGTGCTCAAGGCCATGGGCACGGTCGAGCCCTTCGGCGAAAGGGCGACCCTCGATCTCTCCGGCACGGTCAGTGCGCTGGACCTGCCGCCTCTCGGGCCCTACGCCGTGGCGGGCCTCGGCTACGACCTCACCAGCGGGCACATGGACGCCGACTTCGACGTGAAGATAGCCGAAGGGGTGCTCGACGGAAACGCCCGGGTCACTCTCAAGGGCGTCGAGGTAAGCCCCGCCCCGGGAGGGGCCGCCGCAGAGCTGGCGCGCGAGCTTACGGTGCCGCTTGACGCCGCTCTGGGCCTTCTGAGGGACAGGGACGGGATGATAAGGATAAACGTGCCGGTCACGGGCGATATGCTGAGCCCCAGGTTCAGCCTCGCCGGCGTCATCAACAAGGCCCTGGCGAGGGCGGCGACGAAATCGGCCATCGCCTATCTCAAGTACGCCTTCCAGCCCTACGGGACCTTCATAACGGTGGCGAGCCTCGCCATGCGCGTCGGCGAGACGGCCTTCGCCATCAGGCTCGACCCGGTCTTTTTCGAGCCGGCCTCCGTGGAGATCGACGAGGCGGCGGCCCGGTACCTCGACAAGGTGGCCGGGGTGATGAAGGAGAGGCAGCGGGTGAGGATAAAGGTCTGCGGCCATGCCGTCCCCGGAGAGGCGGACGAGAAGGGTCCCGGGGCCGCACCCGGGGGGGAGGACGCGTCCCGGCTCAAGAGGCTCGCCACCGAGAGGGCCGAGGCGGTCAAGGATTACCTCGTGGAGACGCACGGCATAAAGGGCGACCGGCTCTACGTCTGCGGCCCCGGGATAGACGCCGCCGAAGGGGGGGCGCCGAGGGTGGAGCTGCTCATATAACAAGAAGTGGAGGGATTTATGGTGCGTTTGAGCCTGAAGACGGCCCGGAGGTGCGAGTTCATCGACATAACGGTGAAGGTCGAGGAGGCGGTGCGGTCCAGCGGCGTAACCGAGGGGGTGGCGCTCGTCTATTGCCCCCATACCACGGCCGCCGTGACGATCAACGAGAACGCCGACCCTTCGGTTACGGCCGACATCACCATGAAGTCCTCGAAGCTCGTGGACCACGACGACCCGGAATACCGCCACATGGAGGGCAACTCCGACGGCCACGTCAAGAGCTCGCTCTTCGGTGCCTCGGAGGCGGTGATAATAGACGGCGGCTCGCTCGTCCTCGGCACGTGGCAGGGCATCTACTTCGCCGAGTTCGACGGGCCGAGGTCGAGGACCGTCCTTGTGAAGGTCATAGAGGGCTGAAGCGCCCAGAAAAAAGAGGCGAGGCCGCCCCGGAATGGGGCGGCCTCGCCTGCAGGCGGCCTTCAGGCCCGCCGCCGTCAACTGACAAGGAGTGTCGTAAAGACCGTCACGACGACCCCGAAGTTGGCGGCTATCATGATCGTATCGAATATCCTGTCCGCTTTCTTCATCTCTCTTACCTCCTTTTCCGTCGGTAGAGGTCTATCATTGCCTCCATTATACAGGGGGGAGCATTAAAGGACCCTTAGAAAACAGGCCCCTCTGGGCTGGGCGTGAATGGGCTTTTTACGGTTGACAGATGTGGGGATTTCTGAGAAAATATACGACACAATAACCCCGAAGCGGGGTTTTTTTTGTGGTAAGTTCCGCGCCGATTAAGTAAGTGAAGACGCCTTGCCCCCGTAGCTCAGCAGGATAGAGCAACGGATTCCTAATCCGTGTGTCGGACGT
>JBHHVK010000081.1:0-8600 GCA_046754205.1 Thermodesulfobacteriota bacterium | reverse complement strand
GCAGGGACATGAAGTTCATGATCGGCTACTCGTCGTCGTCGCACATGGGCTACGTGCTCCTGGGGCTCGCCACCATCAACTACATAGGCGTAAACGGCGCGGTCCTCCTGATGTTCGCCCACGGGATCATGACGGCCCTCGCCTTCTCTCTCATCGGCTACGTCTACGACCAGGCCCACACGCGCATGATGTACGACTTCTCGGGCCTGGCCAGGAAGCTCCCCTTCGTCGCCTTCAGCTTCGCGCTCATGGGCTTCGCCTCGAGCGGCCTGCCGGGCCTGGCCAACTTCGCCGCCGAGCTCATGGTCTTCATAGGGGCCTTCAAGGACTATCCCCTGCAGGCTGTCGTGGCGGTCTTCGGCATCATAGTGACCGCCACCTACATGCTCCGGTCGATCAGGGACGTCTTCTTCCGGGAGCCCCAGTCGAGGTGGGACGGCATCAGGGACGCCGAGACCTTCGTCGAAAGGCTCCCCTTCGTAATACTCATGTTCGTGCTGCTGGCGGTGGGCCTGTACCCTTCCATGCTCGTCGACCTCATCAACAGCGGCGTTGTTCCGCTTGTGGACAATATAAACGGCGGGGCCATAGCGGAGGTGATTAATCACGCCGCCGGGGCCGCCGGGGCCGCCGGGGCACAGGCGGCCGGTCATGCGGCCGATGTCCTGGGTGCCGCCGGGGTCGAGGCCATCGGCCACGTCACCGGAGCGCACTGACGGGTCCCGCGCGGCTCGCAGGAAGAGACAAACTTTCGAAAGGTTCTATATCCGAGATGGAAATGCACCTCCAACGCATAGTGCCCGAGTTCATCATCCTCGGCACCGCTTTGTTTCTTCTCATCCTCGACCTCTTCATGAAGAAGAGGCCGAGGCGGAGCTTCGCCGTCATCGGCATCCTGGGTATCGTCGCCTCGGGCGTCTGTTTGGCCTGCCAGGACAAGGGGGAATCCCTTGCCGGCATGTTCATCCAGGACGCGGCCTCCATCTTCTTCAAGTGGCTCTTCCTCATCATAGCGGCCGTCGTCCTCTATATCACGGCGATATACGAGAAGAACATAAGGAACTGGAGGGGCGAGTTCTACTCCCTGCTCCTTTTCGCCACGGTGGGCATGATGCTTCTCGCCTCGAGCGCGGACTTCGTCAGCTTCTACGTCTCCCTCGAGTTCCTGGCCGTCTCCCTGTACATACTCGCCGCCTTCACCCATGACCGCGGCGTCACCGTCGAGTCCGGGCTCAAGTACATCGTCACCGGCGCCCTCTCTTCGGGCGTGCTCCTCTACGGGGTGAGCTTCATCTACGGCTCTACCGGCTCCACCGCCTTCACCGATGTCGCCGGCGTGCTCGGGACCGTCGAGACCACGACCTTCCTGAAGATCGGCCTCGTCCTGGTCGTACTCGGCCTGACCTTCAAGATATCGTCAATACCCTTCCACGTCTGGGCCCCGGATATCTACCAGGGGGCGCCCACACCGGTCACCGCGCTCCTCGCCTCCGGCTCCAAGGCCGCCGGCTTCGTGGTGATTATGAGGATACTCTTCAGCGCCCTCGGAGGGGTCAAGGCGGAGTGGGTGCCCCTGGTGGCGGTCCTCTCCGGCGCCTCCCTCATCTTCGGGAACATGGCGGCCATGCCTCAGAAGGACATAAAGAGGCTCATAGCCTACGCCGGGATAGGCTCGGCGGGGTATCTGCTCATGGCGGTGGCCGCAGCCACCGTGCTCGGGGCCGGGGCCATGATGTTCTATCTCCTGAGCTACACCTTCGCCATACTCGGCACCTTCCTGGCGATAGTCATCTTCTACAACTCCGAGGGCTCTTACCACATAGACTCCTACGCGGGCCTGAGCATGCGCTCGCCGCTCCTTGCAGCCACCCTCTTCATCGGGCTCCTTTCCATAGCCGGCATACCTCCCCTCGGGGGGTTCATAGCCAAGTTCTACATAATAGCCGCAGCCATTCAGGAAGGGTTCTGGACGCTCGCCGTAATAGGCGTCGTCATGGCTATCGTGGCCATGTACTACTTTCTGCTCGTGATCAAGTCCATGTACCTCCGGCTCCCGGTGAATACGGCGCCCATACCGCTGGACATGACCACCAGGGTGCTCTTGTACGTGATAAACGCGGTGACGATCATCCTCGGGGTCTACCCCGGCCCCTTCACGGACTGGGCCATGGACATAGCCACCGTGCTGTTCTAAGGGGTCCGGCAGGGGGCAAGGGGGCAAGGGGGCAGGGGGGGCGTGTTGGAGTAGACGGCGAGTATAGGGCCTCGGCGGCAAATGTTGCAAATGTTGCAAAGGGGGCGAGGGGGGCGAGGGGGGCGAAGGGGCGCGCCGGAGCAGCCGGCGGCCCGCACCCGCCGCTGAGATGGAAGAAAACATGAAAGTACCTGAGAGGGCTCGTTATGGCTGGACATCACGGAGATGAAGATACCGCCACGCTTGTTATAACCGAGAAGGTGGTCATAGAGGACCTGCTTCAGGCCTGTCCGCAGGCCGAGGCGGTTCTCAGAAAGTACCTCGGTTCCCGTGCCCTCTGCGTGCCGGGGTCAAAGACGGAGACGATAGAGTTCCTCGCCGCCATGCATGACACGCACGTCCATCCCATCATCGACGAGCTCAACGAGGTCTGCAAGGTGAAGCCTCTCAAGCTGGGCCATTTCTAAGGGAAGGCCCCACCGGCCCTCCATGCCCAGAGACCCCGCTGTCCGCATACCGGCCCCGGCAGATATGGATGATAAAATCAAATCCGCACCGGCGCCGTCGCTTCTCACCCTGTCGGCGCCTGCCAAGGTGAACATCTTCCTGCGCGTCCTCTCGAAAAGATCCGACGGATACCACGAAATCTTCTCTCTCATGCAGCCCCTCTCCCTGTCTGACGAGATTACCCTGGAGGTCACCGGCGGCGGCATAGACGTGCAATGCTCGGAGGGGTCAGTGCCTCAGGGCCCAGGTAACATCGCCTACAGCGCCGCGAAACTATTTTTCGAGGCCATCGGCGAGGGCCGCGGCGCGGGGTCCGGAGGGCCCGTGGGGGGCCTTTCCATCAGGATCGAGAAGAATATCCCCGCCGGGGCCGGCCTCGGCGGCGGCAGCTCCGACGCCGCAGCGGTGCTCCTGGGGCTCAACGAGCTCTTCGCCGCCGGGCTCGGACAGAACGAGCTTATGGATATAGGCGCGCGTATCGGCTCCGACGTCCCCTTCTTCATCCTGGGGGGGGCGGCCCTCGCCAGGGGCCGTGGAGAGGTCCTGACACCCGTGGAGCTGCCCCCCTTCGACTATCTCCTGATAAATCCGGGGTTCGAGGTATCGACCGGCTGGGTCTACTCCAATTTGGGCTTGACAAAGGAGCGGCAAAATAATATGCTTACTGTTTTAGTCGAGTCCTTTGAGAGCCCTGAAAACATTAAGGATTTTCTGATAAACGACCTTGAGGACGTGACAATCGGCAGGCACCCGGAAGTTGCCGTTCTTAAAAGGAAACTTCTCGACAACGGGGCGACCGGAGCGCTTATGTCCGGGAGCGGCCCCACGGTCTTCGGGCTCTTTCCTGACACGGAGACGGCCCGGAGGGCCTTTACCAGCCTGACCGGCTCCATGGAGCCCGGCTGTAAGGTCTTTCTCGTAAAGGGTTTGCCGGCCCGGTCCGGACCGGACCGCGGGGGCGGGCGCCCTCTTTGTTGACCCTGCCCGTACCTTTGCCGTCAAGGGCCTTTATCGAGTCCCCTCGCTGGCCCCGCCTGGCCGGGGTCTTTTCAGCCGCGAGGTCTAAGGTCGTATTTGGGGCGTCGCCAAGCGGCAAGGCACGGGGTTTTGATCCCCGCATTCGGAGGTTCGAATCCTCCCGCCCCAGCCATTGATCTGCTCCGCGCTGGAGCGGGGTGAGTTGGGGTAACGGGGCCGGTGAGCCCGGGAGTTTCAGACAGGAGGCCGTAGAGGGTATTGTCATGGAGAGGATAAAGTTATTTACCGGTAATTCGAATCCTGAGCTGGCCCGGGAGATTTCAGATTACCTCGGCGTGGCCCTCGGCAAGTCCGAGGTGAGGAGCTTCAGCGACGGCGAGGTCTATGTAGACATCCATGAGAGCGTGCGCGGGTGCGAGGTCTACGTGGTCCAGTCCACAAGCACCCCCTGCAACGACAACCTCATGGAGCTTCTGATAATGCTCGACGCGTTGAAGCGCGCCTCGGCCGACTCCATCACCGCCGTGATCCCCTATTACGGCTACGCGCGCCAAGACAGGAAGGTGGCGCCGAGGACCCCCATATCCGCCAAGCTCGTGGCGGACCTCATTACGGTGGCGGGGGCCACGAGGGCCGTATGCGTAGACCTCCACGCCGGCCAGATACAGGGCTTTTTCAACATACCCGTTGACAACCTCTTCGCGAACAGGATACTTCTCGACTACATAAATGACAACTTCAGCAACGACCTCGTCATCGTCTCACCCGACGCCGGGGGTGTGGAGAGGGCGAGGGCGTTCGCCAAGAGGCTCAAGTCCTCTCTGGCCATAATCGACAAGCGGCGTCCGTCGGCGAACGTCTCGGAGGTGATGCACATCATCGGAGACGTGGAGGGCAAGACCGCGGTGCTGCTCGACGACATGATAGACACCGCTGGCACCATAACCCAGGCGGGCTCTGCGCTTTCAGAACGCGGGGCGAAGGAAGTCTACGCCTGCTGCACCCACGCGGTCCTTTCCGGACCGGCCATCGAGAGGCTCGATGCCTCGCCCATAAGCGAGGTGGTCGTCACCAACACCATCCCCGAAAGGGAAAACGCCAGGTCGGGGAAGATAAAGAGATTGAGCGTGGCCCCGCTACTCAGTGAGGCCATAAGGAGGATACACTTCGGGGAGTCCGTAAGCTCCCTTTTCGTATAGCCGGCCCTGCGCCGGGTCCGTACAGGGGCGGCGTCCTTTGACGCGTCCCGTCAATTCAATTTGTTCCGGAGGAACCGTTATGGAAAAGATAGTACTTTCCGCCCAGCCGAGAGATACGAGGGGAAAGGGGCCCGCCAGGAGGCTGCGCGCCGCGGGAAAGGTCCCCGCCGTCCTCTACGGGGCCGGGATAGAGGGGGCGATAGCGTTGGCCCTCGACAACAAGGAGCTCGAGAAGGTGCTCAGCACCGGGGCCGGGGGCAACGTCCTCGTGAGCCTGAGCGTCGAGGGTGATAAAGACCCGAGGAACGTCATGTTCAAGGAGGTTGACCGCGACCCCGTAGTCAGCTCCATAAACCACGTCGACCTCATCGAGATAATAATGGGCACCAAGGTCACCGTCGAGGTGCCCATAAACCTCATCGGAAAGTCCGAGGGGGTAGCCGCCGGAGGCACACTGCACCTCGACGCCAGGTCCATAGAGGTGGAATGCCTGCCCTCGCGGATACCGGATTCCATAGACGTAGACGTGACCGACCTCTCCATAGGCGACTCTATCCACGTCGCGGCCCTCAAGCTCCCCGAGGGGCTGAAGGTGCTCGTCGACCCCGAGACCACGATAGTCTCGGTCGTCGCGCCGAAGGCCGAGGAAGAGGCCGTATCCGCCGAAGAGGCCGAAGAGGCGATAGCCCAGAGCTTCGAGGAGAAGGAGGAAGGAGCCGGGGGAGGGGAGTCTTCGGAAGAGTAACCCTTCTTTCAACCCCGGGTGTCGGCAGGGCCGTCACCAATCTTTTTTCCTATGCGCGGGGGAAGTCGGTTTTTGTTTCTCATCGTCGGACTGGGCAACCCCGGAAAGGGGTATGAGAAGACGAGGCATAACGTGGGCTTCATGCTCGTGGACCGGCTGTGCGCGGCCCACGGCATGGATTGTTCCACCCCCGGGGGCGCGGCCCTTGCCGGTAGCGGAGACGTAAAGGGCGTGCCGGTAACGGTCATAAAGCCCCAGACCTACATGAACGGCAGCGGTGAGGCCGTCGAGGCCCATGCGAGGCGTCTGGGGCTCGACCCCTCCTCCGTTCTGGTGGCGTACGACGACGTGGACCTCCCCCTCGGCCAGATCCGGCTGAGGCGCGGAGGCGGAACGGGGGGTCATAAGGGGATGGAGTCGGTGGCGTTCCATCTCGGGAGCTTCGATTTTCCGAGGCTTCGCCTCGGGGTCGGAAGGCCGGCCGCCGGCGAGGTCAGCGACTATGTCCTGAGCCCCTTCGCCGCCGAAGACGCCGAGGCCCTCGAGGGCATGCTCACCAGGGGGGTCGAGGCCGTAGAGGCGGTGCTCACAAAGGATATTGACTACGCCATGAACAGGTACAACGCCCCGGAGTGACCCGGCCTCGATGCGCCGGCGACGGGCTTATCGGACTGTACCTCGGCCGGATCTGAGGGTGGTCTTTTTTTGCGGCATTTTTAAGGTACTGGCCTCTTATTTTATAAGCTTGGAAAGGAGCAGAGGGTAAGTCATGGAAGGTATAGCCGATCTTGCGCCGGTACTCGGCGCCCTGGGGCTGGTCATGGCCCTTATACTGTACGTGGTCGTGACCAGGAAACCCCAGGGTAACGAGCGTATGAGGGAGATAGCCGGGATGATTCACGACGGCGCCATGGTCTATCTCAGGACGCAGTACATGATCCTCGTGATATTCGTGGCCGTGGTGGCGATAGCCCTCGGGGTCTTCATCAACGCGCCCACGGGCGTCTCCTACGTGGCCGGGGCCATCTGCTCGATGCTCGCCGGTTTCTTCGGCATGAAGGGGGCGACCAAGGCCAACGTAAGGACGGCCGAGGCCGCAAAGCGTTTCAAGCCCAACGCCGGCAAGGCACTCTCCACGGCCTTCCTCGGGGGCTCGGTGATGGGGCTTTCGGTGGCAAGCCTCGGGCTCCTCGGCGTTGGCGTTCTCTTCATCTTCTACGGCGAGCCCGGGACCGCGGCGGTCATCACAGGGTTCGCCATGGGCGCGTCCTCCATAGCGCTCTTCGCGAGGGTGGGGGGAGGCATATACACCAAGACGGCCGACGTCGGCGCCGATCTCGTCGGCAAGGTCGAGGCCGGCATACCCGAGGACGACCCGCGCAACCCCGGGGTCATAGCGGACAACGTGGGTGACAACGTGGGCGACGTGGCCGGGCTCGGGGCTGACATCTTCGAGTCCTACGTGGGGTCCATCATCGCCACCATCGCCCTCGGCGCCACGGCCACCGCCGCCGTCACCGCGAGGCTGGGTTCGAACAACGCCCTTATGACCCTGCCCATAATACTCACCATGATAGGGCTGGTATCGTCGATGATCGGTGTGCTCGCCATGAACTTTCTCGAGAGGTTCAACCCGGCGGCGGCCCTCAAGTACTCCACCTTCATCGCCACGGCCATATTCCTTATAGCGGGCTACTTCGCCATCCCCATGGCGGGGTGCTCGCCTGCCATCTACTGGGCCGTCTTCGCCGGCACCCTCGGAGGCATCGCCATAGGCCTCATAACCGAGTACTACACGGCGGCCGGGCCCGTAAAGAAGATAGCCAAGGCGAGCGAGACCGGGCCAGCGACTAACATCATAACCGGCGTTGCAATCGGCCTCGAGTCATGCGCCCTGCCGGTCCTCTCCATATGCGCGGCCATATTCGTCGCCAACCACTTCGCCGGTCTCTACGGCATAGGCATAGCCGCCGTGGGCATGCTCGCCACCACGGGCATCATCATGAGCGTCGACGCCTACGGACCCATAGCCGACAACGCCGGCGGCATATCCGAGATGAGCGAACTCGGCCCGGACGTCCGCAAGATCACGGACAGCCTCGACGCCCTCGGCAACACCACCGCAGCCATAGGCAAGGGCTTCGCCATAGGGAGCGCCGCGCTGACGGCCCTCGCCATGTTCTCCGCCTACAGCCAGGCCATAGGCACAAAGCTCGGCGGGCGCTTCGACATCATCATAACCGACCCCGCCGTCGTCATAGGGCTCCTTATCGGCGGCATACTGCCCTTCTTCATCGGCGCCCTTACCATGACGAGCGTCGGCAAGGCCGCCTTCAAGATGGTCAACGAGATAAGGCGCCAGTTCAAGGAAATCCCGGGACTCCTTGCAGGCGAAAAGGGCGCCAAGCCCGACGTGAAGCGCTGCATAGACATCTCCACCAAGGCGGCGCTCACGGAGATGATAGCCCCGGGGGTCCTGGCTGTGGCCGCGCCCATAGTCGTGGGTTTTGCCCTCGGCCCCTACGCCCTCGGCGGTATGCTCGCCGGCGCCACCGTGGCCGGCGTGCTCCTGGCCATATTCATGGCAAACGCCGGCGGGGCATGGGACAACGCAAAGAAGTACATCGAGTCGGGCAACATGGGCGGCAAGGGCTCCGAGGCCCACAAGGCCGCCGTCGTCGGGGACACAGTGGGCGACCCATTCAAGGACACATCGGGGCCGGCGATGAACATCCTCATTAAGCTGATGAGCGTCGTCTCCCTGACCATAGCCCCGCTGCTGGTCTGACGGACCGGGCGCTACAGCTGAGCCGCGGGGCCGGTGCGAGGCACCGGCCCCGCTTTTATTTCAGGCGCACAACCTTTGAGGTGATTCTGACATGGGATTCAACTGCGGGATAGTGGGACTCCCCAACGTGGGCAAGTCCACCATATTCAACGCCATGACCGCCGCCGGCGCCGAGGCCTCGAACTATCC
>JBHHVK010000080.1:0-8748 GCA_046754205.1 Thermodesulfobacteriota bacterium | reverse complement strand
ACGAAGCCGAAGCCCTGGGCCGCGCTCTGGAGGCCGAGGAACTGGACGGCGGAGATGTTCTTTCTCTCCTCGAAGGTCCTGATGTTCCGGACCGCGCCGGTGTTGAGGACCTCGAAGCTGAACTGGGGGCCGAAGGCGTCGGTGGTGAAGGGCACGAACTCGACGTGGGCCGGCCCGACGTCATAGCCTATCGGCATCTTGTAGGAGGCGAAGGTATGGTTTGTGGCAACGTTGTCATCCTTGAGGTTACTCTCGAGGATGAAGCCTATGTGCTCTCCGACGCGCCCGCCGAGGAAGAGGGCCGCCTCGTCGGGGAACTGAAACTCGCCCTTGTTGGTGCCCGAGTCGTTGTTGTCGCCGTTGGTCTTCTGCCATCTCACCTTGGTGATGATCGAGGCGTTCAGGACGCTGGGCATGCTGAGCATGTCGCCTTCGACGAGGCTCTGCCCTCCGACCATGGTGAAGCCGCCGGCCTTGAAGGCCCTGCCGAACTGGTTGAGCGCCGGATAGTGCTGGAAGTGGCATGCGTTGCAGGCCATGCCCGTCTGGCGCGCGAAGGATGGTATGGCCTCGGCCTCGCGCGGTACGTACAGAGTCATGGCGATAAAAAAGACCGTGACCACGACACCCCATAGACTCTTCTTCATAACTGCCTCCTTGTCCGTTTAACGGTTTATTCTCAGACGCGATGCTTCCATTGACCGACGCTTCAACAACCGGTTAAGCGTTACGGCGGGCATCCATCCCCCGTGACGAAGGGGTCTTTAGGCCTCCATTTAATTGAGCCTAATTACGTTGACTTATAGACTACTGATTATTAATTGTCAAGAAAATAAATTAATATTTTTTAATTTATTAACAGGGCTAATACGGCGCTTTTGCCGCCCTTTCAGACGCCGGTTCATCTCGGAGCCGGATATGAGTTGTTATCGACGTTTGTTGACATAACTTTAAATTACTGTTATAAATTTTTTTCAAGACGGAAGGGCGGGGCGGGGGCCGCCCGTCCCCGGCTTGCGTCCGCGCAGCCGGAGCCCCCGGGGCCCGAGTGGCGGAACTGGTAGACGCACGGGACTTAAAATCCCGAGAGGGAAACCTCGTGGGGGTTCGACCCCCCCCTCGGGCACCACGCTTCACAACTCCATTAACGGCATCCTGAAATTTCCTGATTTTCCTTGAAGCGATTTGCGGACGTTCTGCGGGCATGGCGGGTTTAAGCCCGGTCGTCCCGGCTACTCCCACACCCCAGAAGGAGCCGACCATGGAACAGGTTCAGTACGTCTGTCTCGTCTGCGGTTTCAACATGATCGGCTACCACCCGGATAGGTGCCCCTTCTGCGGCGCCACGAGCGATAACTTCCTCACCTCCGCCGAGTGCTCGAAGAGGTTCAGGGTCGAGGGCGCGCGGGTCACGGACTCCGTCACCTGCCTCCGCTCCGTCCCCGCCCTCGGCCTCGAGCACAGCGCCTACCGCGTGGAGGCCGGCCGGAAGAGCTTCTGGATCGACTCGCCCTCTTCGTTCAACCCGGACCTCGAGCCCGTCGAGAGCATCTTCTTCACCCACCACCACTTCCTCGGCGCCTCCAACCAGTACCGGGTCCGCTTCGGCGCCAGGGTCTCCATCCACCGGCTCGACAGCCTTCACGACATCGTCAGGCCCTTTACCTTCGATGTGACCTTCGAGAGCGACTTTACCGTGGACGGCCTCGAGGCCTTCCACGTGGACGGCCACACCCCCGGCTTTACCTTCTACATCCACGGGGACGTGCTCTTTATCTGCGACTACGTCTTCATAAAGGACGGCGCCATGCGCTTCAACCCCTTCGGCCCCGCCGGGAGGACCCGCGCCGGGGGGCGGATGATCGGAAGGCTCCTGGAGGACAGGGACCTGAAGACCGTCTGCGGATTCAACTACTTCATGGAATATCCGGAGTGGAAGGAGATGTTCGCAAGGCTCCTCGAGGAAGGCGGCGGCGGCTGAGCCCGGGGCGTGACCCCGCCAGCGGGGCCTCAAGGCCTTTCCTCCACGGCCCGCAACGGCGCCGGCGGGTCATCCCGTTTTTTCGCTTTCCTTTAACGATCTTCTGTGCTATCTTATTTGCAGAACCTGGCGCCGTCCGGTCGGCGCCCGCTCCGTCGCGGCTGACCCCTTCCATACTGAACTTCACCCCCGACAACCTTTTTATCCCGCCTAGACTGGCTCAATGACCTTGAGTAGGCCCGATTCAGGAGTAATAATAGTATGTCTTTCGAACGACTCGGCCTCCAGGCCGAACTGCTCAGCGCCGTCGCCGCCGAGGGCTACACCAAACCCACGCCCGTCCAGAACCATACGGTTCCGGTTATCCTCGAGGGGCGCGACGTGCTCGCCGGAGCCCAGACCGGCACCGGCAAGACCGCCGCATTCACCCTTCCGATCCTCCAGCTCCTCGGCGCTGGTGGCGTGCGCGAGAGGAGACCGCGCGCCCTTATCATGACGCCCACGCGCGAGCTCGCCGCCCAGGTGGCCGAAAGCGTGAGGACCTACGGCAGGAACATGCGCCTCAGGTCGGCGGTCGTCTACGGCGGGGTAGGCATCAACCCGCAGATAGAAAAGCTGCGCAGGGGAGTGGATATCCTCGTGGCCACACCCGGACGGCTCCTCGACCACGCCGGACAGGGCACGGTGGACCTGTCGAGGGTGGAGATACTCGTCCTCGACGAGGCCGACCGCATGCTGGACATGGGCTTCATTCACGACATCCGCAGGGTGATGAAGCTGCTGCCCCAGAGGCGCCAGAACCTGCTCTTCTCCGCCACATATACGGACGAGGTCAAGCGCCTCGCCGACGGGCTGCTGCACAACCCGGAGTTCGTAGAGGTCGCCCGCCGCAGTGCGGCCGTGGAGACCGTGACCCAGGTCGTGCATCCCGTGAGCCATACCCGCAAGCGCGCGCTCCTCTCTCACCTGATAGGGAAGGGAGACTGGCGCCAGGTGCTCGTCTTCACCCGCACCAAGCACGGCGCGAACCGGCTGACAAAGCAGCTGGTGAGCGACGGCATCAGCGCCACCGCCATCCACGGCAACAAGAGCCAGGCGGCCCGGACAAAGGCGCTGGCGGACTTCAAGAACGGCGCGGTTCGAACCCTCGTGGCCACCGACATAGCCGCCAGGGGTCTCGACATCGACCGGCTTCCCCACGTGGTCAACTTTGACATGCCTCACGTCCCCGAGGACTACGTCCACCGCATCGGCCGCACGGGACGCGCCGGGTCGAGCGGGGTGGCGCTTTCCCTCGTAAGCGCGGAAGAGCGCAAACAGCTGGCCGATATTCAGCGGCTGCTCCGGGGCAAGATCCGGGTCGAGGAGGTCCCTGGCTTCAAGCAGGACGCCGCCCCGGCTCCAAAACTCGCGACAAGGCAAATCGAACGCAGGCCCGACCGCGACGACAGGCCCTCGGGCCCGGGCCGGAGGCCGTCGCGCCACAGCGGCGGGGGCGGGGCAAAGCCGAGGGCGGGACGCGGGTCGAGAAGTCGCGGGCGCCGCTCGTAGCCTCGCCACAACACGGCGGATGTTGAAAGGAAAGGGCCCCCCGGCGGGCCCTTTCCTTATTGAGCCGGGGGGCCCGAGGGAGCCTCTCCATCGCTTCCCCGGAGAGGCAAGGCCGTAAAAATACCCTTGAGGCACGGGGCCGGGATGTATTAAACTCCTTCAGGCCTGCTCCAACCGCCCCAACCACCCCGGCCTCAATGACGGCGGCCCTTATTGGGACCTTACGGGAAAGGGTCTTCAACGTGCCTTCGGAAGAGATGAGACCCGATGCATCCACCAAATACCTGCCCGTAGCGATAATCCTTCTCTGTTCCTCGGCGGTATACCTCAACACCCTCCCGGGCGGGTTCGTCTATGACGACCACTTCTTCATAGAGAACAACCGCTGGATAACGAGCCCCCGGTTCATAGCCGAAATATTTTCCACGAACATGTGGGGTTTCAGCGAGTCCGCGCATTCGAATTACTACAGGCCCCTGGTCCACCTCATACTCATGGCCGAGCACGGCCTCTTCGGCCTCACCCCCTGGGGCTACCACCTCGCCAACCTCTGCCTCCACGCCCTCAACTCCATCCTCGTCTTCTTCATCGCCTCAAGCCTCTTTTCAGATGCCCTGGAGCGGGGCGGCGGGGGGGCGGGGGGGGGGCCTGGAGCGGCCTTCGGGGCGGGCTCCCGGACCGCGGCCGCCTTTGCCGCCGCCCTGATCTTCGCACTCCACCCGGTGCACGTCGAGGCCGTTGCCCCGGCGTCGGTCATAGCGGAGCTCGCCCTGGCCCTCTTCTATCTCGCCGCGTTTTATCTCTACATGCTCTCATCGCGGGGCGGCGCGTCGACGAGGGGGACGGTCTATTACGTCCTCTCCATAGCCTCGTTCTCCGCGGCCGTCTTTACCAAGGAGACCTCGCTTTCACTCATCGCCGTCCTTGCCGCCTACGACCTGATAATATGCAGGGCGCCCGGCCCGCGTGCGCTCATGGGCCTCAAGCCGCTCAGGTACCTCCCCTACGCGGCGGCGGCGGTCTTCTACCTGGCCGTAAGGTACCATGCCCTCGGCGGGATGATAGCGCCCTTCAAACAGTACGCCTATCTGAGCCCGGCGCAGTATCTCCTGAACGTCTTTCCGGTCCTTCTCGGCTACGGCAGGCTCCTGGTCTGGCCCGCGGGCCTCAACGCCTTTCACTCCTTCGAGCCGGTCTACTCCATCGCCGAGCCGAAGGCCTTCGCCTCGGTTCTGTTCGTCTCGGCGGCCGTCGCCCTGCTCCTGCTCCTTCGGTCGAAGAGGCTGCTCCTCTTTTCAGCGGTCTGGGCGGTGCTGTCCCTGGCCCCGGCGCTTTACCTGCCCGGTGTCGGCGCGCGCGGCGCGGTCATGGCGGAGCGCTATCTCTATATCCCGTCCATGGGGTTCGCGGTCTTCGTCTCGTTCCTCCTCGGCTACGCATACGCGAGGCTCCCCGGCAAGGCGAAGGCGGCCCTGGTGGGCGCATTTTTCCTGGGCGCGGCCTCGCTGGCCTATCTTACCGTCGAGAGAAACGCCGTCTGGCGCGACGACTACAGCCTCTGGAAGGATACCGTGCAGAAGACCTCTGGCAGCGAGACCGTATACCTCAATTACGGAAGCGCCGCCGCCAAGCGGGGGCGCTCGAAGGAGGCGATAGACGCCTTCACGAGGGCCCTCGGCGTAAACCCGTCCTCGGCGGCCGCCTACCTCAACCTCGGGTCCGTCTACTACGGAGAGAAGGATTTTGACCGTGCGGCCCTCTTCCTGACCAGGGCCCTTGCCCTCGCCCGGGATAAGGTAATCATGTCCAAGGCGCACGAGTCCCTCGGCTCGGCCTATCTGGCCAAGGGGATGCTCGACATGGCCAGGAGGGAGTACGGAGAGGCCATAGGGCTCGGGCGGAGGACGGACAACATCTTTATCGGCCTGGGCATAATCTACGCGGAGCTCGGCATGCCGGAAAAGGCGGTCGAGAGCTTCAGGGAGGCCCTCTCGATAAATCCCGAAAACATGGACGCCAGGGCCGACCTGGACAGGGCCCTGAGGCTTACCGGGGCAAGAGACGGGGATTGAGACGCCGTGGAAGGGGCGGGGGGCCGCCGCCCCTGGAATCGGTCCGGCTTTCGTGGTAAGATTCGAGGCCGAAGGCCGGGCGCAGGCCGAGAGAGGCCTCCGCCAAACCCGAACATGGAGAGACCCCCGCAATGCGGAACTACAAGCTGGTGCTGCCAGAGCACCTGAACCACTACGGCTACCTCTTCGGCGGGTACCTGCTGCACTGGGTGGACGAATACTCCTACATCACCGCCAACCTCGACTTTCCGGGCAACCGGTTCGTAACCATCGGGCTCGACAAGGTCGTCTTCAAGAAGAGCATCCGCCTCGGCTCGGTCCTCAAGTTCGACATCGAACGCACGAGGCTCGGCGACACGTCGGCAGGCTACAGCGTCAGGGTCGTAAGCGACTCCATCGAGTCGGGCGAAGAGGAGCTTGTCTTCGAGACAAATATCACCTTCGTCAACGTCGACGAGGCGGGCGCCAAGCGGACGATACGGAAGGTCCCGGGGCGGGCTTCCGGCCCCTGAAGGGGGCGTACAAGCGCCCGCCCGGAGGACCTAAGGGGCCGAAGTGCGAAGGGATTGACTGCGGGCGGTCAGCCGCAGGGGGGCGGTGACGCTCGGGGTTTAAGGGGTCGGCTTCCCGGGCGGTGCGGAAATGGCAACGGGGCGGCCGAAGGGATCGGCCGCCCCGCGTTAAGGCGTCAAGATCAAGCGCTACTTCTGAAGCTCCCACATACCGTCGGAAGCGCGGCAGGCTGTGCTCACGACGGTCTCCGGCTTGCCGTTGACCGTGGCGTCTATCCTCGCCTCGCGGCATGGCCTTCCTTCCGGACCCTTATAGGCAGCTTTGGGCGTGACCCTGTACCGGTTGCCGGTATCCGGGTTGACCCACTTCGTGGTGGTGTTGGACCGTCCCGTTTCATATACCTGGTTCAGTTGAGTGCGGTCATACTTGTCCATCTCGTTGCCGATGGCGTACCCGAGAAAAGCGCCGAGCGCCGCCCCGATAATAGCATTTTCTCCGCGGTTGCCGGAAGGACCCAGCTGGCTGCCCACCACAGCCCCCGCCAGGGCGCCGATGCCGGCCCCTGACTGAGCTTTTGTCGCGCAGCCCGAAACCAGAAGCCCCAGGGAAAGGACCAGGGCGAGGGTCAGGCCAGCGGCCGCATTGCCGAGCCTGTCGAACCTGAAGCGCGTCATAATTTATCCTCCCGGACACCTTTTTGTCGGTTCACTGCGAGGGTCACCATGAGTCATTATAGTCACCACGCTCCATCTTTGTCAAGGTCGGCGGGCGTCAAAGCGGACAGACGAGCTCGCCGAGCCTTGAGGTGAGCTTCAGGTTTTCCCTGTAGTCCACCGGGCAGTCTATGACGACCACGGTGTCGTCACCGGCGGCCCTCCTGAGCAGGGGCAGGAGCTCCTCGGAGGACCCGACCCTGTACCCCTTGGCCCCGAAGCTCTCCGCGTATCCGACCAGGTCCGGGTTATTGAACCCTATGTTGCTCTCCCTGCCGAAACGCACGTCCTGCTTCCACTTGATGAGCCCGTAGGTGGAGTCCTGCCATACGAGGATGATTATCGGCACGCCTATCCTCATGGCGGTCTCTATCTCCTGCGAGTTCATGAGAAAGCCCCCGTCCCCGGTCACCGCCACCACGGTCCTCTCGGGGTGGACGAGCTTGGCGGCTATGGCGCCCGGCAGGGCTATGCCCATGGAGGCGAAGCCGTTGCTGATGATACAGGTGCCGGGTCTCTCGGCCTGGTACATGCGGGCCATCCACATCTTGTGCGCCCCGACGTCGCTTATGACTATGTCGTCGGGCCCGAGCGCCTCGCGCAGGTCCCAGATGACCTTCTGGGGCTTTACCGGAAACCCGGCGTCCGAGGCGTAGGAGGCCATCTCGGCGGAGAGCATGGTATGGAGGCTTTCGCCGTAATCGGCCCTGCTCTGGCCCGCCATGGCCGAGATGGCCCCGAGGGCGTTTCCTATGTCGCCCACGACGCCGACGGCGAGGATGTAGTGCTCGTCCACCTCGGCGGGGACCGGGTCGATATGTATTATCTTCGTCTCCTTCGTCGGGTTCCAGAGGTGGGGGTGGTACTCCACCATGTCGTAACCGACGCAGATTACCACGTCGGCGCGGTCAAAACCGCAATTGATATAATCATGGCTCTGGAGCCCCACGGCGCCGAGAGAGAGCGGGTGTGAGAAGGGAAAGGCGCCCTTGGCCATGAAGGTGGTGGCAACCGGTATGTGGAGCTTTTCGGCAAAGGAGACGAGGGCCCCGGAGGCGCGCCCCCGCAGCACGCCGTTGCCGGCCATGACTATGGGAAAGGACGCCTCTCGTATCAGCCCGGCGGCGTACTCGACCTTTGCGGCCGGCGGGTTGGGGGGCATGGGGCCCTGGACCAGGAGCGGGGACTTCTCCTCGAAGAGCTCCATGGCCGCGATGTTCTCGGGCAGATCTATAAAGGAGGCCCCGGGCTTTTCGGTCTGCGCCACCTTGAAGGCCTTTCTGACCACCTCCGGGATTATCTCGGGATGGAGTATCTGGGCGCTGTACTTGCTTATGGGCTCGAAAAGGTTCACGAGGTCGAGGACCTGATGGCTCTCCTTGTGGAGACGATGGGTGGCCGCCTGCCCGGCTATGGCCAGGACCGGGGCGTGATCCATGTTGGCGTCGGCCACGCCGGTTATCAGGTTGGTGGCACCTGGACCGAGGGTAGCGAGGCATACGCCGGCCCTGCCGGTAAGCCTGCCGTAGACATCGGCCATGAAAGCGGCGCCCTGCTCATGGCGGGTAGTAACGAAGGTGATGGAGCTTCCGAGGAGCGCGTCCATCAGGTCGAGGTTCTCCTCGCCAGGTATGCCGAAGATGTACTCGACACCCTCGTTCTCGAGACACTTTACGAAAAGTTCCGAAGCCTTCACGTCGGTTACCCGCGCCTTTTCCTTCGTGCAGCGGCCTCTGCCAATCAAAGGGTAAAAGGGTAATTTGTCTTACCTTATATTATTCGATTTCCACCGGTTGTCAACCGATGGGCCCGGGTGGGGTGGCGGGGGGGGGTGGCGGGGGGGGCGGGGCCTTCGCCCTGAATTTTCAAGACCCTTATTGAAGGTCGGCCCTAATTGAGATAATCTTATAAAACACGG
>JBHHVK010000079.1:0-8884 GCA_046754205.1 Thermodesulfobacteriota bacterium | reverse complement strand
CCCACGGCCACGCCGACCACATAGGCGACGCCGTAGAGATATCGAAGCTCACGGATTCTCCCATCATAGCCCCCTTCGAGCTCGTGGGCTACTGCACGGAAAGGGGCGCCACGGGCCACCCCATGCACATCGGCGGCGGGTTCGACTTCCCCTTCGGCCGGGTAAAGCTGACCATAGCCCACCACGGTTCCACGACGGAGACGGGCGCGGTGGGCAACCCCTGCGGTTTTCTCGTCACCATGGCGGGCAAGACCCTCTACCACGCCGGCGACACGGGGCTCTTCGGCGACATGAAGCTCATAGGGGAGACGAACTCGATAGACTGCGCGCTCTTGCCCATCGGCGACAACTTCACCATGGGCGTGGAAGACGCGGCGCGGGCGGCCCGTATGCTTGCCCCGAAGGTCGCCGTGCCCATGCACTACAACACCTGGGACGTGATAAAACAGGACCCCGGCGAGTTCAAAAAGGCGCTCGAAGGCTCGGGCATAGAGGTGAGGATCCTCGAGCCCGGGGAATCCACGGAGATTTAGAGGGGGGGCGGAATTATATCACCCTCCCCCCGCGGCCTACCCCACCGCGAACCTCGCCTCGTACCAGTAATACTTCACGAACTCCACCAGGGTAATCCACAGGGTCGTCCCGTGCCACCATCGCTCGCCGTCGAAGTTGGGCGAGCCCACGGCATAGGGGTCGATGACGACGTCGGCCGGCAGCACCCTCCTGAACGTCCTCTCCGCCCTCTTCATGTGGTAACCGGAGGTTATGAGGATGAGCGACCCGATGCCTCTCTCCCTGACGATACGCCCCACCTCCACGGCGTTCCCGTAGGTCGACCGCGAGTTCTTCTCGAGCACTATCCTCGCCCTCTCCCTGTCGTCGGGGGGGCTTGAGATGAATATGGAATCGAGGTCGGATGCCCTGTTCACCCCGCTCAGGATAAGCACGTCCGCCAGTCCCGTCCTGAAGAGCCTCAACCCCTCTTCGACCCTCCCCTTGCCGCCGGTAAGGACCACTATGGCGTCCGCCTTCGAGGCCGCGGAGCCGTATGCCCCGATGCCCGCGACAAAGCCCGAGAGGAGATAGATAAAGCAGGCGGCCGCCAGGGCGACGGCGATTATGTAAAGCCTGACTCTCACCACAGGCCGCTTCTTTCGGACGGAAATCCCTTGAACCCGCCCCCGTTATATGTTATATAAGAATATTCAAAATTCACGGAGGCTGAAATCATGGCAAACACTTGCGATATATGCGGCAAAGGCCCTACCTTCGGCAACAACGTAAGCCACGCCCACAACAAGACCAAGAGAAGGTGGAACCCCAATCTCCAGAAGGTCCGCGCCAAGGTCAAGGGACAGACCAAGACCGTCAAGGCCTGCTCCAGGTGCATACGCTCGGGGGCGGTCACCAGGGCCGCTTAGCCCCCAGGGGCCGATCTCCTCGCAGCACCCCGGGCGGGTTACAGCACCCAGGACGGCCTTTGAAAAACGCTGCCAGGGCTGATTTTGGACACAGCGCCCCGGCGGTTTTCAGGTAACGCCCCCGGGGCTGGTCTCGACGCAGCGCCCCCGCGTGGTCTCCAGCACACCCCCGGCGTCTTTTGAAGAACGCCCCCGGGGCGGAATTTTCCGAGTCCATGCCGCCGGGTTATTTCCTTGCCCGGCTCACCCCGGACCTTTGCAGGAAAGACGCCGCCTGGTGCAAGTCCCGGCCGGGCCTCCTCTTCCCTACCCCTTGCCGCCCACGACGGCCACGAGGTCCATCTCCACGCCCACGCCCCTGGGCAGTCCGCCCACCTCCACCGTCGCCCGCGCCGGATAGGGCTCGGCAAAGAACTCCCCGTAGACCCTGTTCACGTCGGCGAAACCCGCGAGGTCCGTCAGATAGACGGTCGTCTTTACGACGTCATCGAGCCCGGACCCCGCCGCTTCGAGCACGGCCTTGAGGTTGGTGAGCACACGCCGCGCCTCGGCCTCTATGCCGCCCCTTTCGACCTCCCCGGTTGCCGGGTCTATGGGTATCTGGCCGGAAAGGAAAAGGAGGCCGCCGGAGGCGACCCCCTGTGAGTACGGGCCTATGGCCTCCGGCGCCTTTGCGGTCGAAATCTTCTCTTTAGCCATGGCTAGCTTCCCCTCATCAGTTCTCCCCGTCGTGCCCTATACGGGTGGCCTGGGCCGCCTCGGCACCCACGACCTTGGCCAGATGGGGCCGGAGCCTCTCGGCCTTTACGACGTTCTTTATCTTCTTGAGCGCGCCGATTATCGACTTCAGGTGGGTAATCCCCTCCACCTCAACCTCGAAGGCGCAGACGGCCCTGTTCTCCTCGGGTATGGTCTTTATATCGGCGTTAGCTATGTTGGCGTCCGCGGAGTTTATCGCGCCCGTCACCTCGGCGAGGACCCCCTTCTCGTTCTTGCAGATGACTTCTATCTTGACGGGGCGCGTGGCCCTGGTCTTGAGGTCCCACTTGACGTCGATCCAGCGGTCCTTGTCGGTGTTGAGGAGGTTGGGGCACCTCGCTGCGTGGACGGATACGCCCTGGCCGTGGGTAACGAAGCCGATGATGCCGTCGCCGGGCAGAGGGTTGCAGCAGCCGGCGAACTTGACGAGGATGTCATCCTCGCCCTGCACCACTACGGCGCTCTCCGAGGGCGCCTTCTCCTTGCCCGTAAAACGGTCGAAGACATGCAGGAAGCTGAACCGCTTCCTGGGCTCGAGCTCCTCCGCCGGGAGTATCTTCCGGAGGAGCTGGCGGGCGGAGAACTTCCCGTAGCCCACGCTCGCCATGAGGCTCTCCGTGTCTTTTATTTTGAAGTGCTCACGCCCTATGCGCTCGAGCTCGCCGGACCTGCGGAGCTTGCCGAAGTCCACCCCGTACTTGGCGAACTCCCTGTCGCAGATCTCGCGGCCCAGCGCGATGCTCCTGTCCCTCTCCTCGGTCTTTATCCACTGGCGTATGCGGTTCCTGGCGCGCGAGGTGGCGACGTACTTGAGCCAGTCCTTCGAGGGGTGGTGGCTGGAATTCGTCAGTATCTCCACGGTATCGCCGTTCCTGAGCCTGGTCCGGAGAGGCACCATCTTGCCGTTTATCTTGGCCCCGACGCACATCCTGCCTATGTCGGAGTGGATCGCGTAGGCGAAGTCGATGGGCGTGGCGCCCAGGGGGAACTCCTTCACCTCGCCCTGGGGCGTAAAGACGAAGACCTCCTCGGGGAAGAGGTCGACCTTGAGCGACTCCATGAACTCGTCCGAGTCCTTCAGCTCCTTCTGGAGATCGAGGAGCTCCCTGAGCCAGGCGAAGGACTTGTCCACGCTCGTGTCATCGTGGGGCCTGCCCTCCTTGTACTTCCAGTGGCTGGCGATCCCCACCTCGGCCACCCGGTGCATCTCCTCGGTCCTTATCTGCACCTCCATCCTCACCCCCTCGGGGCCTATCACCGTGGTGTGGAGGGACTGGTATCCGTTCGGCTTGGGTATGGCTATGTAGTCCTTGAACCTGCCCGGCACCGGCTTCCACGTGGAGTGGATGACGCCGAGGACGGCGTAGCAGTCCCTGATGGAGCCGACTATGATGCGGAAGGCGAAGATGTCGTTGATGTCCTCCAGGTCCAGGTCCTGGTCGGTCATCTTCCTGTGGATGGAGAAGATGTGCTTCGGGCGGCCCGAGACCGCACCATCCACCCCGTGCTCTTCGAGCCGGGTCTTTATGGCATCGACGACCTTGCCGATGTAGTCGTGGCGGACGTCTTCAGCCCTGGTTATCCTCTGCTCGAGCCATTTATAACTGTCCGGCTCGAGATACTTGAAGGAGAGGTCCTCGAGCTCGGCCTTTATCCACCCCATGCCGAGCCTGTTGGCGAGCGGGGCGTATATCTCAAGGGTCTCGAGGGCTATCTTCTCCCGCTTGGGCTGTTCGAGCGCCCCGAGGGTCCTCATGTTGTGCATCCTGTCGGCGAGCTTTATCATGATGACCCGGATGTCCTTGCCCATGGCAAGTATCATCTTCCGGAAGTTCTCGGCCTCACGGTCCTCGGTCTTCTCGAAGGTCATCCGGCTTATCTTGGTGAGCCCGTCGACGAGGAGCGCGATATCCGGCCCGAAGACCTCCTCGATCTTCTCCATGGTGGTGCGGGTGTCCTCCACCGTGTCGTGCAGGAGCCCGGTGGCAACGCTCTGGGAGTCCATCTTGAGGTCGGCGAGGAGGTTGGCGACCTCCAGGGGGTGGCTCAGATAGGGCTCTCCGGAGCGCCGGGTCTGCCCCTTGTGCACCACTGCGCTGAAGACATAGGCCTTCTTCAGAAGCTCAAGGTCGGCCGAAGGGTTGTAGGCGGCGACCTTGTCGATTATGTCCTCGAGGCGTACCATAGTGACAATTTAACGTAAATTAAGGTTTTTTTCAATACCGAAGGCGGCCCGGCAGGCCCATTGCCGGGCCGCCGGGGCCTGCCGCCCGGCGCTCCTTTGTCTTGCTTTAGCCCCTTGGATTTGCTATATTTTTAATATATGAACCTACGACGGGTACTCTTAATCATCGCCGGTATTTTCGCCCTGATATTCATAGGCGCTTACTACTACTTCACCAAGGACCTCCCCCCGCTGAAAGACCTTGCCGACTACCGTCCCAATCTGGTGACGAAGGTCCTTTCCGACGACGGCCAGGTCATAGGGGAGTTCTATATAGAGCGAAGGGTGGTGGTGCCGCTCGAGAGGCTCCCGGACCACCTCATCAAGGCCTTCCTCGCCGCCGAGGACGCCGAGTTCTACGAACACGAGGGCATAAGCTACATCGGCATCTTCCGCGCCTTCATGAAGAACCTCAAGGCCGGCAAGGTCGTCCAGGGCGGGTCCACCATAACCCAGCAGCTCGCGAAGAGTTTTCTCAGGACCTCGGAGAGGAAGTACTCGCGCAAGATACGCGAGGCGATACTCGCCACCCGCATAGAGCGCGAGCTCGACAAGGGCGAGATACTCGAGATGTATCTCAACCAGATATACTTCGGCAACGGCGCCTACGGGATACAGACCGCCTCCGAGAGCTACTTCGGCAAGGACGTGGAAGACCTCTCGGTGGCCGAGAGCGCGCTCCTGGCCGGTCTGCCCAAGGCGCCGTCGAGGTACTCGCCCTACAACAACATGAAGCTCGCCAAGGAGCGGCAGCTCTACATACTCGACCGCATGCTCGAGGAGAACTTCATAACCCTCGAAGGCCGAGAAAGGGCCAGGAACTTCGAGCTGAAGCTCAGGCCGAGAAAGTCGAGGTCGCTCTGGATAGCCCCCTACTTCACGGAAAACGTGAGAAAGTACATCGAGCAGAAGTACGGGAGGGAGACGCTGTACAGGGGCGGGCTCAAGGTCTACACGACGCTCAACGTAGAGTACCAGAGGGCAGCCAACGAGGCGGTGAGAAACGGTCTCAGGGCGCATGACAAGAGGCGCGGCTACAGGGGCCCCGTCACTCAGCTCACCAGCCGCGAGGCCATCGATGAGTTCAAGGCCCAGACGGAACGGGAGCTCGGCGGCGGCCCGCTCAACGTGGGGGGCGTCTACAGGGGGGTGATAACCGATGTCAATACGCGCAGGCTCAGCGTAGCCGTCGACGTCGGAGACCGCAGCGGGGTCATCAGGAAAAAGGACCTCGCCTGGGCCAAGCTCTACAACCCGACCATGGACTCCGACGGGGGCAAGTACGCTAAGTTCGCTGAAATCTTCCACGTGGGCGACGTGGTGGACGTAAGGGTAAAGTCCATACCGGTCAAGGCCGGCGCCCCCTTCCCCCTGGAGCTCGCCCAGGAGCCGCTCGCGCAGGGCTCTCTGCTCGCTATCGAGCCGGAAACGGGCTACATCAGGGCGATGGTGGGCGGCTACGACTTCAAGAAGAGTGAATTCAACAGGGCGACACAGTCCATAAGGCAGCCCGGTTCCGCCTTCAAGCCCATCATCTACACGACGGCCATGGACTACGGCTACACACCCGCGAGGATAGTCATAGACTCTCCCCTCGTCTTCGAGGAGGAGAAGGTCGTGGATGAAACGGCGGCCCTCGGGACGGTCGACGGCGAGTCCGCTGACGGCGAGTCCGTTGACGGACAGGTCGCACCTGACGGCGGGGCGGCGGCCGAAGGCGAAGAGGCCGCGGGCGGACAAGTAGAAGAACAGCAGGAGTGGAAGCTCAAATGGAGGCCGAGGAACTACGACGAGCAGTTCTACGGCCCCATGACGGTGAGGGAGGCCCTGGCCAAGAGCCGGAACGTCGTCACCATCAAGGTCCTCCGGGACATAGGCGTCCGCAGGGCCATAGAGTACGCGAGAAAGATGGGGATTACCAGCCCTCTTGCGGGCGACCTCTCCCTGGCCCTCGGCTCCTCGGCCGTATCTCTCAAGGAGATGACCACCGCCTTCGCCACGCTGGCCAACATGGGCCGGAGGGCGGAGCCGATATACATAACCAGGGTGCTCGACAAGGACGGTTACCTCCTCGAGGAGAACAGCCCCGTAATCCGCGACGCCATAAGCCCGCAGACGGCCTACGTCATGACGAGCCTGCTGGAGAGCGTCATAGAGAGCGGGACGGGCTGGAGGGCGAGGGTCCTTAAGAGGCCGGCCGCCGGCAAGACCGGCACCACGAACAACCTGAACGACGCCTGGTTCATCGGCTACGTCCCGGGGCTCGCCACCGGCGTGTGGGTCGGCTACGACGAGGAAAAACCGCTCGGCAGGTACGAGACCGGCTCGAGGGCGGCCCTGCCCATATGGACGAAGTTCATGATGGACGCCACCACCGGGACCAGGGCAAGGGACTTCCCGGTGCCCGAGGGCATCGAGTTCGCCAAGATAGACCCCAAGACGGGTCTTCTGGCCACGCCGAGGACCAAGAACCCCGTCTTCGAGGTCTTCAAGGCCGGCACCGTGCCCACAAGGACCGCAGATACGATGGAAAAGCCGCTCTCGTCGGACTTCTTCATGATGGACACGGGGCCCGGAAGCGAGGAGATAGCCGATGAGCCGAGGCCCGAGCCGGCCCCCCACGGCGCCCCCGGCGGGACCGGCGGGACCGGTGGAACGGCAGGTGCGGAGGCCGCGGGCGGCGGGCATGCCACCGGCACCATAGAGGTGGTGGAGGAGCCGGAAGGTGCGGTACCGGGCGGCGCGGTAAAGCCCCCTCCCTCGGAGCTGCCGGTCGTGGAACTCCCTGCGCCGGGGGTCGGCGCCGGGTCCGCTACCGACGCACCGCGTGTCCCCCTGCGCAGGTTCACGGAGTAGGACTCATGACCAGAGAGCTCGTAGACTCATACTCGAGGAAGATAGATTACCTGAGGATATCGGTAACGGACAGGTGCAACCTCCGGTGCACCTACTGCATGCCCGCCGAGGGGATAGAGCTCGCCAGGCCCTGGGAGATACTCCGCTACGAGGAGCTCGCCAGGCTCGCCCGCATATGCGTTGCCAACGGCATATCGAGGATAAGGGTCACCGGGGGCGAGCCCCTGGTGAGGAAGGGGATAGTCGATTTTGTAAGGGAGCTCTCTTCCATCGATGGCCTGAAGGACCTGAGCCTCACCACCAACGGCGTGCTCCTCAAGGAGTACGCCCGGCCGCTCAAGGATGCCGGGCTCGCCAGGGTCAACGTGAGCCTCGATTCCCTCAGGCGGGACCGCTTCAGGGAGATAACCCGCGGCGACGACCTCGGCCGCGTGCTCGCCGGGCTTGAAGAGGCCCGGAGCGTCGGCCTGGTGCCGGTGAAGGTCAACATGGTGGTCATAAAGGGCTTCAACGACGACGAGGTCGCGGACTTCGCGCTCATGACGAAGGACAAGCCCTATCACGTGCGTTTCATAGAGTACATGCCCTTCGACTCCAAAGAGGGCTGGCAGAAGGACAAGTGCATAAGCGCCGGGGAGCTCATCGATATGGTCAGCCGCATCGAGCCCATCGTGGCGGCGGAGGAGCCCGGGGCCGGCGGGGGGCCCGCCCGGAGGTTCAGGTTCAGGGGGGCCCCCGGGGAGCTGGGTTTCATCAGCCCCGTGAGCGAGCACTTCTGCGGGACCTGCAACAGGCTCAGGCTCACCGCCGACGGAAAGGTCCGCACCTGCCTCTTTTCCGACAGCGAGATAGACATAAAGACCGTCCTGAGGGACGGGTCGAGCGACGACGAGGTCGAAAGGGTGCTCTTCACGGCCGTGGCCGGCAAGCCAGCCGGGCACAACATAAACGAGAACGTATTCAAGAAGTGCTCGAGGACGATGAGCCTCATCGGGGGGTAGTCACCAGCCGGAGAGACCCTAAAGGCGGGACCTTCCAAAGGAAGGTCCCGCCTTTTTTTCACCGGGCGCGGACGGGGCGGGCCGAAGGGTCCCCTACCACCCCTGCCGGAGCCTCTCGCCGAGCCTGCCGGGGAGCCCCACGTCCACTATCTTCCTTATGGTCTTGTCCAGGTCGTAGGGCACGCGGTGGAACTGCACGAGGCAGGCCTCCGCGTCATAGATGAGGAAGGGGGCGCGCGGGTCCCGGTCGCGTGGCTGACCGAGGCCGCCGGGGTTTATGAGGTAGTTGAAGCGCTCCTCTATCTCTATTTCCTGATCGGAATTGATCTTTACGGCGCCGTGGTCCTCTATGTAGGAAATGGCCACGTGGGTGTGGCCGAAGAAGCAGACGTTGATCGCGCCGCTTATCTTGAGGATGTTGAAGTTCCTGAGGGCGTCCATGGCGCCGAAGACATAACGGTCCGTGTCGTTGACCCAGCCGTGCACCGCGAGGAAACAGCCGTCCACGATGCGGCTCCTCGGCAGCGACTTCAGGAAAGCGATGTTATCGGCGCTGAGGTTTTCCATGGTCCAGTACAGGGCGTCCTCGGCCAGGGCGTTGAAGTCCCTCGGGTCGTCGAGCC
>JBHHVK010000078.1:0-8989 GCA_046754205.1 Thermodesulfobacteriota bacterium | reverse complement strand
GACGGGCTCGACCTCGACAGGTTCGATGACTTCGCCCATCCCATAGGGGTCTTCAACGACATGGGGGAGATGATAGGCCACGTAAGGCTCATCAACGCCCCCGACCCATTCATGATCGAGGACGACTTCTCGGAGCTACTGCCTGCGGACGGGTCCTTCAGGAAGACCCCCGGCATGGCCGAGTCCACGAGGATATGCGTCAGGAAGGACTACAGGACTGCCCGTGTGTGCGGGATGACCATGGCGCACCTGCTCTACAAGGCGATCTACAGGTGGTCGCGGGTCATGGACGGAGCCGATTCCATGGTGACGATCATAGAGCAGAACTACTACCTCTACCTGAAGCGCTTCTACCCCTTCAGGCCCCTCGCGGACTTCGCGCCGCTCGGTGACGGCGTGATGAGCGGCATCGTGCTCCTTGACTGGAATGAGCTGGAGGAAAAGCTGCGGGCCAGGAGGCCCGGGTTCTTCAACTGGCTGAATGAACTGCAGCCTCTTGTTCCATCCAGACGGCTACCGCGTGCGCTTTATTGACGGCGTCGAGCTTGCGTTCGATGTTCTGGACGTGGAACTTCACGGTCCGCTCGCTGATGTTTAATATGGTCGATATCTCCCAGTTCGTCTTCCCGTCCTTGACCCAGTGCATGATCTCCTTTTCGCGCTCCGAGAGCGGGTTGTCGCTGCGCACCCGCAGGAGCTTGTGCACCCGGATCAGCGCCTGGTGCAGGTGGGGGGTCACCGCGTCGAGGATGCCCTTCTGGTGGTTGCCGAAGTTCTTGGTGGAGGCGGAAAATGAGATGAGGGAGCCCGTCAGGTTGTGGTTGTTGTACAGGCCGCTGCTTATGCCGTGATTGAGCCCGAAGTCCTTAGATGTGAGGAACGTGGGGGAGAGGTCCTCGGAGTACATCGAGTAGGTCTCCTCCCATATCTGGGGGCCGGGGTTTCCGAAGTTGCGGTGTATGAGCGGGTCGATCTTGTAAAGCTCCTCGCCACCGTAGACCGTGAGCCACTCGACAGGGTAGTTCCCGTTTATTATCAGGGGGGGGCCGAAGATGTCCCTCGGGGTCCCCTGGCCGATGCCGCAGATCGAGTAGTCCGCCGACACCAGCCCGCTTAGCCTTTCCAGTATCCCCATCATCCCGTCCTTGCCCTTGCACCGCGCGGACGAGTCTATTATATCGAGTATCTCTACGAGCTCGTTCTTGGAAAAACGCCTGTAATCCATGTATGCCCCCTTCGGATGAAGACGATCACGCCAGCTTTCCGGCTTCTGCCTCCGCAAAAAAATCTGAGGTCCCGCCCGGAACAGGCGAGGCGGCGCCAATGGCCGCAAGCGCGCCGTTCAGGTGCGGTGTAAGGATGTCGGCTATCTTCTTGTGGTGGAGCGAGAACCTGTCCGTTCTTCCGGAGAAGGCGAAGATGCTTACGGCGCTCGATTCGGGCATGAAGAGGCTCGTCGACAGGCCGTACCTGATGCCGTGGTCCACGGTCAGGTCCACCGCCCTTTCGGCGGCCTTTTCTATTCTGTGGTTGGCTATGTCTCCCCAGAGGTATGTGGTGGAGAAACTCGTGTGGAACCTGACGATGGGGTCCAGGTAGTACAGGCCCTCGGACATGTAGTGCTCCAGCCACTCGCCGGGGTAGTTCCCGTTGAGCGCCCTGAGCGGTTCGACGAGATCCGCGCCCTCTATCCTGCCGAGGCCGCATATGGTGAAGTCGGCCTCGACCATGTCCTTGGCGCGGAGGAGTAGTTTCCTGAGGGGCTCGGGGGAGATACAGTTGCCTGCGTCTTCGATGATCTCGAGGATGGAGACGAGCTCTGTCTTGGAGAATTCTCTGATGTCCATGACGCCCTCGGTCACAGGGGCCGGCCTGCGCCGCGCCCGTGGAGTTTGTCCGTCCCTTCGGGCCTATCTTCCCCTGGCCCTCTTTACGGAGTGGCACCTGAAGCAGTTCCTCGTCGGGAAGGCGACCTTGTCGTGGCACCTGCCGCAGAACTCACCCTTCCAGATGCCTGTCATGGTTATGGGGTTGGCGCCGGCCCGGGGCTTGAATATCTTCGGGTGGCAAACCCCGCACTTGAGCCAGTCCGTGTGCGCCTTGTGGGGGAAGAGGACGTCGGGCATGAAGTCCATCTTGGACTTTATGACCACGTCCGGCGCGTCGGCCGGCTTCGCGGCCCGCGGGGCCTTCCCCTCCAGGGTCTCCTTCGGAGAAATTATACCCTCGTTAAGGGCCTTTGTCCAGTCTACGAAACCGTAATCGTCGGTGGGCAGGAACTCGAGCGATATTACGTCCGGGCTCGGGTCGATGACACCGAACTCGTCGTGCTTGAGCGCCCCCGGTTTCTTCTTCCATTGGTAGCCGACCCTGTCGGCAGGAGCGGGCTCCATGTCGATGGCCGCCGACGCCGCCGGCAGGAGCAGGATGAGGGCCGCGAGTATATACCTTGTCAGAGGTCGGAACATTTCATTGGCGGAAGGGTGGATGCCTTTCCCGGGGCGCCGGCCCCCTCTGCTAAATGGTTTTAGGACGGGAGAAATATTATCACAGGGCCGATCTTTATGCAACGACGGTTTTTTCCCCGGGGCGGCGGGGAGGCGGGCCTAAAAATCCTTGCCGCAATAGGGGCAGGCCACCCAGTCCGGCTGCCTCATCTTCCCGCAGGAGGCGCATTCCCTGACTATGGGGGCCTCGCAATGGGGGCACCTCCGGGCATCGATGGGAGCTGGCTTGTCGCATGAGGGGCAGAGGCCCATCTGTTCGTCTTCATCCCTCGAAAGATAGATGACCCTCGTCAGCTCCTCTATGGTGGTGACCCCGTCGGTGACCTTCTTGAGCCCGTCGACGTGGAGCGGTCTCATCCCGGAGTCCAGCGCCGCGTGCATTATCTCCTGTTCCGGGGCGTCCGAGATGATGAGTTTCCTTATCCTCGTATCCACGCTCAGTATCTCGAAGACGCCGGTCCTGCCCGAGTATCCCGACCCTCCGCACTCCGAGCACCCGGCCCCCCTGAAAAGCTTGTCCTTGCCGTCCAGCTTGATTCCGGCCCTTCGGAGCTCCTCGGGGGTGGGCTTGTATGGCTCCCTGCACCTGGCGCAGATGGTCCTTACCAGCCTCTGGGCTACTATGCCGTTCAGCGCCGAGCCTATCATGTAGCCCGGCACCCCCATGTTCTTGAGCCTTGTTATCGAAGAGACGGCGTCGTTGGTGTGGAGCGTGGTGAAGACGAGATGCCCGGTGATGGACGCCTGATGGGCTATTACGGCCGTCTCCGTGTCCCTCGTCTCGCCGACGAGTATCACGTCCGGGTCCTGGCGGAGCACCGAGCGGAGCGTGTAGGAGAAGGTGAGCCCCGTCTTCTCGTTCACCGCCACCTGGTTTACGTCCTTCAGCTCGTACTCTATGGGGTCCTCGATGGTTATGATGTTTATCTTCTCGGTCTTTATGTAGGATATCATCCCGTAGAGCGTGGAGCTCTTGCCGCACCCGGTCGGGCCCGTCACGAGGACGACGCCCTGGGGCCGTTCTATCATGTCCGCCACCCTGGCCAGGTCTTCCTCGCCGAGGCCGGAGTTGTCGAGCGAGACGAGCGAGCCCCGCGGGTCGAGGAGCCTTAAGACCACGGTCTCGCCGTACTGCGTGGGGAGAGTAGAGACCCTGATGTCCAGGGCCTTTTCGCCCACCCTTACCTTGAGGCGTCCGTCCTGGGACACCCGCCTTTCGGCTATGTCCATCCTCGCCATGAGCTTGATCCTCGACGTTACCGGGCCCTGGACCCACTTGGGCATCTTCATGGCCTCGCTCATTATCCCGTCCACCCTGAGCCTGAGCTTGACCATGGTCTCCCGGGGCTCGATGTGGATGTCGCTCGCCTTGGAGTCATAGGCGTGTATTATTATGGAATCCACCATCTTGATGATGGGCGGCGCCGAGCTCTTCTTGACCTGCTCGGTGAGGTCCCTGCTCGAGTCCGCCTCGTGTATCACCTCGACGAGCCTGTCCTTGCCGAGATCGCCGATGAGGTCCTCGATGGGCTCGCCCATGTGGTGGAATCTGCCTATGGCGTCGGTTATGTCCTTAATGGTGGCGGCCGACGGACGTATCTCCATGCCGGTGGAAAACCTGATGTCGTCTATGGCCCGGAGGTTCAGGGGGTCGGCCATCGCCAGGCTCAGGGTCTTCTTCTGCCTGTAGTGGGGGAAGACGAGGTACTTCTTGGCGAGCTGCTCGTCGACGAGCCTTACCGCCTCCGGGTCGATGTTCGCCGTGGCAAGCTCGACGAAGGGGATGCTGAGCTGGAAGGCGAGGGTCTGGGCTATGTCCATCTCCGTGGCGTAGCCCTTCTTTACGAGGATCGCCCCGATCCGTTCTCCCTTGTGGCTTCTGCCCTCGGCAAGGGCCTCTTCAAGCTGCTCCTCCGTTATGAGGCCGGATTCGACGAGGAGCTCGCCTATCTTCTTTACCGCCATGCGTGGACTCCGTGGCTTCTGATGTTATTAAAGCGTAAAGACTGTACTCTTATCGGACGTATCCCGGTTTTTTTTAGCGCCGAAAGCAGGGCTGCGGCCCCCCGCCCCCCACCGCCCCCCGCCGGGGCTCAGGCCTCTTCGAGCCTGTAGGCGCGGGTGCCGAGGCCCATGGCCTCGGCATGGTCGAGCTGTACGGTCCAGTCGACATCGGGGTGCACGCCCCTGAACTTGTCCTCGCCGGGCCCGAAGCCGCTCCTGAGCGCCGTGCCCGGAAGCCCGGTTGCGGCGTTTACGAGGTCCGCCGCGGCCTGGTCGATGGCCACCGGGTCCGTGGAGGCGAGCATGCCTATGTCCGGGACGATAGGGGCGTCCGTGTGGCCGTAGCAGTCGCAGAGCGGTGAGACGTCCCTTATGAAGGTCACGAAGACGAGCTTGCCCTCCTTGCCCTTCAGCGCCCCGGCCGCGTGCTCTGCCATCTTCTCGGCGAGGTTTACGGTGGTCTCGTTCCACCGGACCTTTATCGCATCCTCCGGGCAGGCGGCGATGCAGTGGCCGCATCCCATGCACGCGGCCTCGTCTATGACGGCCACCGCGCCCACGTCTATGGCGTCGGCCGGGCATACGAGGGCGCATTCGCCGCACCCGGTGCACCCCCCGGGGTCGACCACCGGGGCGCAGTTGGAGTGCTGGGCGAGCTTTCCCGAGCGGTCGGCGCACCCCATGCCCACGTTCTTGAGCGCCCCGCCGAAGCCGGTCATCTCGTGGCACTTGAAGTGGGTCAGGACCACCATCGCGCTGGCCGATGTAATCTCCCTGGCTATACGGACCTCCTTTGCGTGTTTCCCGGCGACCTCCACCGCCGTGCCGTCGGCGCCCCTGAGGCCGTCGGCTATGATGAGAGGGGCGCCCGCGACGGCGTAGGAGAAGCCGTTTTCTATGGCGGTCCGGAGGTGGCTCGCGGAGTTCGCGCGGGTGCCGACGTAGAGGGTGTTGGTGTCCGTGAGGAAGACCTCGGCCCCCGTGGCCCGCACTCGGTCCACGACCCGCCTTACGAATACGGGGGGTATGAAGGAGGTGTTGCCCTTTTCGCCGAAGTGGAGCTTTACGGCGACGAGGTCGCCCCTGGCGAAGCGTCCGTCGAGGCCCACGCCGGTGAGCAGGGCGTCGAGCTTGTCGAAGAGGCCCCGTTGGGTGTCCGCCCTCAGGTCGGCGAAGTATACGGCGCTCTTTTCTCCGCTCATGGTCCTTTCAGTCTCCTGCGGCCCCGCCGCCTTTTACAGCTCTATAATAAGGGGCAGTATCATGGGCCTTCTTTCGAGGCGCCTGTTGAAGAGCCTTCTGAGCGAGCGCCTCACCTCGTCGGTGACCTCGGGCTGCTCGCGCTTGGCCTCGGCGTTTATCTCCTCGAGCCTCGCCGTCACGACCGCCTTCGCCTCATCGAGGAGAGTTGCGCTCTCGTCCTCGAAGACGAAGCCGCGCGATACTACGTCGGGGCCGAATATCACCTCGCCGGTGCGTTCGTTCAGCGCCACGGTGACTATGACCATGCCGTCCTTCGACAGGTGCATCCTGTCCTTCAGGACCATCTCTCCCACGTCGCCGACGCCCTTTCCGTCGACGAGGACCCTGCCGGACTCGACGCGCCCCGTCTTGCCGGCGAAGTCTGGGCCGAACTCCACCACGTCGCCGTCCTCGGCTATGAGGATGTTCTCCTCGGCCACACCCACGCTGGCGGCGAGCTTGGCGTGCATCACCAGGTGGCGGTACTCGCCGTGTATGGGTATGAAGTGCTTCGGGCGCACCATGTTGAGCATTATCTTGAGCTCCTCGCGGGAGGCGTGCCCGGAGACGTGGATCTCCGAAACCTTCTCGTAGATCACCTCGGCCCCCCGCCTGAACAGATGGTTCATCATCGTGGATATCGCCTTTTCGTGGCCGGGGATGAACTTGCTGGAGAGTATCACCGTATCTCCCCGGGTGACCTTTATCTGCTTGTGGTTGTCCATGGCCATGCGCGTAAGCGCGCTCATCGGCTCGCCCTGGCTTCCGGTCGTGAGGAGCACGACGCGCTGGTGGGGCAGGCCGCCTATGTCCTTGAGGTCCACCAAGAGGCCGTCGGGGACCTTCAGGTACCCCAGGGTCCTCGCTATCCTGGTGTTGGCCACCATGCTCCTTCCGTTGAGCGCCACCTTGCGCCCGTGCTTTTCGGCGGCGGCGATGACCTGCTGGATGCGGTGGATGTTGGAGCTGAAGGCGGCGACGATTATCCTGCCCTCGCATTTGGCGAATATGTCATCGATGTTGGACCCTATCTCCCGCTCGGAGAGCGTGAACCCCTCCCTTTCGACGTTCGTCGAGTCCGACAGGAGGCAGAGCACCCCCCTTTCGCCGTACTCGCTGAACCTTGCGTAGTCCATCACCTCTCCGTCGACCGGCGTCTGGTCGAGCTTGAAGTCCCCCGTGTGTATGACGATGCCCGCCGGGGTGGTGATGGCGAGCGAGCAGCCGTCGGCGATGGAGTGGCAGACCCGGATGAACTCTATGGAGAAGGGGCCGATGTTGATGACGTCCCTGGGGAGCACCGTCTCGAAGGTGGTCCTGTCGAGCAGCCCGAACTCCTTCAGCTTCTCCTCGATGAGCCCCAGGGTAAGGGTGGTGGCGTATATGGGGGCGTTTATCTCCCGGAGGACGAAGGGCAGGCTTCCGGTGTGGTCCTCGTGGCCGTGGGTTATGATGAAGGCCGCCACGCGGTCGCGGTTCTCCCTCAGGTAGGATATGTCCTGGATGACGATGTCGATGCCGAGCATGTAGTCCTCGGGGAACATGAGCCCCGAGTCTATGACTATAATGGTCTCGCCGTACTCCATGACCATCATGTTCATCCCTATTTCGCCGAGCCCCCCGAGGGGGATTATCCTGAGCGTGGCTCCCGCCCGGTCCTTGCTGTTCGCCATGGGTTAAACCTTCCGATTTATAGGATACTTTCGATGGCCTCTTTCGCCAGGCCCATGAGTTCCGTTTCGTCCCGGCCCCCGGTTGCGATGGGCGGGCCGAAGGTAATGGATACGTCGGCCGGGCTTATAAGGAGGCTCCCCTTCTTCATGATGTCCCTGGTGCCGGTGATGGCCACCGGCACCACGGGGACCCCGCTCTTGACGGCGAGCGTGAAGGCCCCCTTCTTGAACGGGAGGAGCCGCCGGTCCGTTACGTTCCTCGTCCCCTCGGGGAAGACCACGACCGAGGTCCCCGAGCGTATCCTTTCGGCCGCGTCGAGCATACTCCTGAACGCCCTGGTGGCGCTCCCGCGGTCTATCGGTATGTAGCCGGCGAGCGTCATCGTCCACCCCACCACGGGGATCCTGAAGAGGCTCTTTTTCGCCACCCACCTGAACTGCACTGGCAGGTAGGCCTGGAGCGCCGGTATGTCGAAGGCCCCCCTGTGGTTGGCCAGGAATATGACCGGGGTGTCGGCGGGGATATTCTCCGCGCCCCTTACGGCCACGCGGACCCCGGCCAGCGCGAGTATGATCCTGAACCAGAGGGCCGATATCCTGTGCGCGGCGCGGCCCGTCCTGTCCACGAGGGAGGCGGCGAGGACGGCGATGAAGAGCGCGGCCGTAACGGGAAGTCCCACGGCCCAGACGAATAGAGTCCTCAAGAGCATCCCGAGAAAGAGGCGCCCGCGCCCGTTGTCCCGGAGGGTGGCGGGCTGGGGTCGGGGGGCGCGATAAAATTGAGAATTTCCTTGCACTTGCCGGGTCCCCGCTCGGCACGGGGGTCCGGCCCATCTTACCTTTTTTCTCCGGTGGAAGTCAATGGAGAGGTTGGGCGGGCCCGCCGGCCCGGCGGGAACTATTATGACTTGACTTTGTCCGGGGGCGCGGGTTATTTTTACCCCATCCCTGAACGGATGCGGCGGAATTTACCCGGCCCCTGCGGCCCTATTAGGGGTGCGGCCCCAACATACGATAAATAAAGGAGTATTTGGAAGATGGCGGGAATAAACAAGGTTATTCTGATAGGCAACCTCGGGGCCGACCCCGAGGTGAGGTACACCCCGAGCGGCATGGCCGTGGCGAACTTCCGGCTCGCCACAAGCGAGAACTTCACGAAGGAGGGCCAGCGCGAGACGCGGACCGAGTGGCACAGGATAGTGACATTCGGCAAGCTCGCCGAGATCTGCGGCGAGTACCTCTCCAAGGGCCGCCAGGTCTACGTGGAGGGCCGGATACAGACCCGCAGCTGGGAGGACCGCGACGGTAACAAGCGTTATACCACGGAGATCGTCTGCAACCAGATGCAGATGCTCGGAAGCCGCGGCGAAGGGGGAGGGGGCGGCGGTGGTGCCGGCGGTGGAGGCGGCGGGGCTGGTGGTGGCGGAGGTGGCGGAGGCGGGGACTACGGCCCACCGCCGGACGAGATACCGCCGAGCGACATAGACGACGTGCCGTTTTAGATTGAAAAGGGGGGAGCCGGTGGCTCCCCCCTTTCGGTTTTAAGACATGATGGTGGGCGGT
>JBHHVK010000077.1:0-9018 GCA_046754205.1 Thermodesulfobacteriota bacterium | reverse complement strand
AGGACGCCTTCGTGCTCATCCACGAGAAGAAGATATCCAACATGCGCGACCTCCTGCCCCTGCTCGAGAAGGTCGCCAAGTCCGGCCGGCCCCTCCTGATCATCGCCGAGGACGTCGAGGGCGAGGCCCTTGCCACCCTGGTGGTGAACAAGCTCCGCGGCACGCTCCACACCTGCGCCGTCAAGGCCCCGGGCTTCGGCGACAGAAGGAAGGCCATGCTCGAGGACATAGCCATCCTCACCGGCGGTCAGCTCGTGGCCGAGGAGCTCGGCATAAAGCTCGAGACCCTCGAGACCACGCAGCTCGGCACGGCCAAGAGGATAGTCATCGACAAGGAGAATTCCACCATAATAGACGGCGCCGGCAAGAAGGCTGACATCGAGGCCCGGATAGCCCAGATAAGGGCTCAGATAGAGGAGTCCACCAGCGACTACGACCGCGAGAAGCTCCAGGAGAGGCTCGCCAAGCTCGCCGGCGGCGTGGCCGTCATCAACGTGGGGGCCGCCACCGAGACCGAGATGAAGGAGAAGAAGGCCAGGGTGGAGGACGCGCTGCACGCCACCAGGGCCGCCGTCGAGGAAGGCGTCGTGCCCGGAGGCGGCGTTGCGCTCCTGAGGGCGCTGCCCGCCATAGCCGCGCTCGAGCTCGAAGGTGACCGGCACTTCGGCGCGAAGCTCGTGCTCCGCGCACTCGAAGAGCCGCTCCGCCAGATAGCGTCCAACGCCGGGCTCGAGGGCTCCATCGTCATCGAAAAGGTCAAGAGCGGCAAGGGCCCCTTCGGCTTCAACGCCGCCACCGAGACCTACGAGGACCTGGTCAAGGCCGGCGTCATCGACCCCACCAAGGTCACCAGGATAGCGCTCCAGAACTCCTCCTCCATCGCCTCTCTGATGCTCACCACAGAGGCGATGGTCGCGGAGAAGCCGCAGGAGAAGGGCGCGGCTCCGGGCATGCCCGACATGAGCGGCATGGGCGGCATGGGCGGCATGGGCGGAATGGGAGGCATGGGCGGCATGATGTAAGCCGTCTCGCACCGGGGGCGGTTTTTTAAACCCCCGACATCAGCCAAGCCAAAGAGGGCGGGTCCAATGTGGGCCCGCCCTCTTTTTTTCAACATTATGCAATCAGGTTGCCGCCATGCGCCGGCAAGCCCCGACCCTCTCACCGCAATCCGCGATTGACAGCGCCGGCGCATGGATGTATGCTATTATTTAAAGTCCTCTACCCCTAATATCCCGCCGGAAAGACCACCGGGCCTCTGCTCATCAAAAAACGCGCAGGAAATCCGTCTTGCCTGTGCGCCGATTTTCAGGACAGCTCTGAAGAGGGTACCATGTTCGGGACCTACCGATTTGTGCTCGCCCTTCTCGTCGCGTCGGACCACATGGGTTTGTTCAGAGACTTTCATGTCGGCGCCACGGCCGTAATCGGCTTCTACCTCCTCTCCGGGTTCGTCATGAACCACTCCTTCCGGCGCAACTTCAACCTGGACATCAGAAACATATTCAGGTTCTACCTCGACAGGTTCATGAGGATCTATCCCACCTACCTCTTCGCCGTTATCATCATCGTCCTCTTCTTCGCCCTGACCCACCCCAACATGCTGGTCACCAGGCCCCTGAACGTACTCGCAAACGTGGTCCTCGTCCCCCTGAACTACTACATGTACCTCGGCGAGCCGAACTTCGCCCTGCTTACCTTCGGCAAGATGGCCATCCCCGTGGCCCCCTCGCTGGCGCTCGAAGCCCAGTTTTACCTCCTCGTCCCCCTGCTTCTCTTTTACCGCAGGCTCCTGTACGTGGTCTTTCCCATGAGCCTCCTCGTATTTTCCCTGGCCGCATTCAACGTCATAGACACCTACTACTTCGGATACATCCTCCTGCCCGGGGTCCTGTCCATATTCCTGATGGGGACGATGCTGTACAACTACGTCCACGAGATAGACATCAAAGCGAACGGGATATATCTCAAGGCGTCAATACTCGTCCTCTTTCTGATCCTGGTCCTGCTTTCCCTTACGGACAGGATAGAGCTGGAGCATAACCTCGAGATCTTCACGGGGGTCTTCCTCGGGTTTGCGGCGATATTCATACTCTCGAGGGTAGGTCTCAAGTCCAGGGTGGACAAACTGCTCGGCAACCTCTCCTATCCGATATTTCTGCTCCACTGGCTTTCCATCTGGTTCTTCGCCGACCTTCTCTCACGGTACCCTCTCCGTATATCTCCGAGGGGACTTGTCGTCCTGCAGGTCCTCTTTACCATCGTCATTTCAGCGGGCGCCTACTACCTCTTCGACGTGAGGATGCAGAAGTGGAGGAAGAGGCTCCAGCTGAGCGGCGTAAAGGCCGCGCGGACCTCCTGAGCCGGAGGGCCGCGACCCGCCCCCCCGCCCTCAACCCAAACCCCTTGACTTCCCCCCCCGCCCCCTGTTATCTTTTTATACATACGACATAACGCTAGGGGAGCCCCCAACTGAGGGGGGCTGAGAGTTCTCCCGTACGGAGAAGACCCTGACGGACCTGAACTGGGTAATGCCAGCGTAGGGAAGCGGACCCGAGGGGGCAAGCGGGGGAATATTAACGACCTTCGCCTTGATGGACGAAACCCCCGCCTTCAGGGATTTTTCGGGTTGATTTGACAGGGGCCGCCAACCAAGTTGGCGGCCCTCTTTATTTTTGACGGAAAGGCCCTATCCCGATGGACGGCATCATAGACGCGGAAAATATAGAGACACTCGTCGCCAACACCTTCGAGCCCGCCGAAAAGGAGCTCCTCCTGCTGCTCGGCAAAGCCAGGGCCGCAAAGGGGCTCACCCTCGAAGAGGCGGCCCTGCTCCTTTCCATAAAAGAGAAGGAGCACGCCGGGTACCTCTTCGAGGCCGCCGAGGACGTCAAGCTGAAACTCTACGGCAGGCGGGTCGTCCTCTTCGCCCCGCTCTACCTCTCCAACTTCTGCTCCAACGGGTGCCTGTACTGCGGCTTCAGGTCCACCAACAGCGACGTGGCGAGAAGGGCGCTCACCCCGGACGAGGCCGCCCGCGAGGCCCGCACGCTCGAAGAGATGGGCTTTAACCGGGTGCTGCTCGTGGCCGGCGAGGACCCGAGGTACGGGGCGGAGTACGTCGCCTCCTGCGTGCGGGCCATCTACGAGAAGACCGGCATGAGGATAGTCCACGTCAACGCCCCTCCCATGGACGCCTCGGAGCTCGCGGTCCTGAAGGACGCCGGGGCCGGGGTCTACCAGTCCTTTCAGGAGACGTACCACAGGCCCACCTACGAGAAGATGCACCCCTGGGGGCCGAAGAAGGACTTCGACTACCGCCTCGGCGTCATGGACCGCGCTATGGAGGCCGGATTCGAGGACGTCGGCATAGGCCCGCTCCTTGGCCTGTACGACTGGCGGTACGACACGCTCGCGACAATAGCCCACTCCGGGCACCTCTACGACGAATTCGGCGCCCACGCCCACACCATCTCCATACCGAGGCTCAGGCCCGCGGAGGGCTCGGAGCTCGAATGGGTCCCCCACACCATCACCGACGAGGAACTCAAAAAGGTCGTCGCCGTCTTCCGCCTCGCCGTGCCGACCGCCGGGATAGTCGTATCCACCCGCGAGGCGGCGGACCTCAGGAGCGAGCTCCTCCATACCGGGGCCACCCAGCTCTCCGCGGCGTCGCGCACAAACCCCGGCGGCTACGGCGAGGGCGAGGGGTCGCTCGAGCAGTTCTCCACCAACGACCACCGGGGGCTCCCCGAGGTCATCGCGTCGATAATCTCCGAGGGGTACCTGCCGAGCCTCTGCACCACCTGCTACCGCGTGGGCAGGACAGGGGCCGACTTTACGCGGCAGACCGCCAGCGGCGGGATGGAGAAGTTCTGCCAGGCCAACGCCCTGCTGACGCTCAAGGAGTACCTCGCCGACCACGCCAGAAACGGCATAAAGGGGGACGTGGAGCGGGTCATCCGCGAGGGGCTCGGAGAGATAAAGGACCCGGCCCTCAGGAAGGCGGTGGAAACCAGGCTCCGTGACATAGACGAGGGCCGAAGGGACCTCTATTTTTAGGGCCGGGGGCCGTTATCGGTTATCGGTTATCCGTTACCGGTTGTCGGTTAAGAGGCTTCCCCTCCCTCGACGGGAGGGGATTGAGGGGAGGGTGAAAAACCGGCCCCTTCCCCCCAGGGGGGCAGAGGGTCCACGGTTCACCGATAACGGACAGCCGGTAACGGGTAGCGGTTAACGATTAACGGACAACGGTCTCATGAAGATACGGATTAACGGACAGACGATGGAAGTCGATGAGGGGGCGACCCTCGGCCGGGTGCTCGCCGGGCTCGATATACCGCTTAAGGGCACGGCCGTCGAGGTAAACCGCGAGATCGTGCCCAGGCGGCTCCTCGAAGCCACCCCGGTCCGCGAAGGCGACGCCGTGGAGGTAATCCGCATGGTCGGGGGAGGGTAGGGAGTACCGTTATCGGTTATCCGCTATCCGTTATCAGTTGACCGTTAACTGGTTACTGATAACTGAATAACCGATAACCGTAAAAGACTTTCCCTCCCTTATGATTTCGGGAGGTGACTGGAAAAGGAGACACGATCAAGATGAACGATACGCTGAGGATAGGCAGCTACGAATTCACGTCCCGCCTCATGGTGGGCACGGGCAAGTACCCGGACAACGAAACGATGAAGGCGGCGCTCGAGGCCTCGGGGGCCGAGGTCGTCACCGTGGCCGTCCGCCGGGTCGAGCTCGACCGCGCAAAAGACTCGATGCTCAACCACATAGACCCGGAGAGGTACACGCTGCTGCCGAACACCGCCGGGTGCTACACCGCCGAGGACGCCGTAAGGACCTCGCGCCTGGCGAGGGAGGCCCTCGAAACGGACATCATAAAGCTCGAAGTCCTGGGAGACGAAGAGACCCTCTTCCCGGACAACGAGGCGCTCCTCGAGGCCGCCAGGGTCCTCGTAAAGGAAGGGTTTACCGTATTGCCCTACACCAGCGACGACCCGATAATGGCCCGCAAGCTCGAAGACCTCGGCTGCGCGGCGGTCATGCCGCTCGCCGCGCCCATAGGCAGCGGCCTCGGGGTGCGCAACCCCCATAACATACGGATGATCCTCGAACGCGCGAGCGTCCCCGTCATAGTGGACGCCGGCGTGGGCACCGCCTCCGACGCCGCCATAGCCATGGAGCTCGGCTGCGACGGGCTCCTCATGAACACCGGCATAGCCGGGGCAAAGGACCCGGTAAGCATGGCCCGGGCCATGAGGCTCGCAACCGAGGCCGGGCGCCTCGCCTACCTCTCGGGCCGCATACCGAAAAAGCTCTACGCCACGGCGTCGAGCCCGGCCGAGGGGCTCATCGATTAAAAAAGGCCACGGCCAGGGGAGGTCCTTCGCTTGCACCCGGTACTCTTCGAATTAGGACCCATCGTCATACGCTTCTACGGCCTCATGTACGTGGTGGCCATACTCGTGGGCAGCGTGCTCATAAAGCGCGAGGTGAAGAGGAAGTCCATCGGGCTGACGGACGACGAGGTGATAAACTTCATCATCTGGACGGTCATCGGAGGGGTGGTCGTGGCCAGACTCTACTACGTCGTCTTCAACTGGGGATACTACTCGGCCGCGCCGGCGGAGATCCCGGCCGTCTGGCACGGTGGACTCGCCATTCACGGCGGGCTCATCGGGGGCGTGGCCGGCGGGTGGCTCTATCTAAAGAGGCACGGCGTGAGGTTCTGGAGGATGGCCGACGCCGTGGCGCCGGCGCTCATACTCGGCCAGGCCTTCGGACGCTTCGGGAACTTCATGAACGGCGACGCCCACGGCCGGCCCACGACCATGCCCTGGGGCCTCGTCTTCCCGCCCGATTCGATAGCCGGCAGCGAGTTCCCTGGCACGCCGCTCCACCCCACGATGCTCTACGAGATGTTCATAAACCTGGGGATTTTCGCGCTCCTCTGGTTTGTTCTGAAAAAACGCGACACCAGGGACGGCTACCTGTTCGCCTGCTACGCCGCGCTCTACTCCGCGGGCAGGTTCATGGTGGAGCACTTCAGGGCCGACAGCCTCATGCTCGGCCCCCTCAGGATGGCCCAGGTGGCGAGCATCATCCTGATCGCCGTCTCTCTGGCGGCGATAATGATGAAGAGGCTCCACGAGCCTCCGGGCCGAAAAAAGGGATGACGCCCCTCTACCTCATAACGGACGGGCGGACGGACGGGGGCTCGGGCCTGCTCGAGGTCCTCGAAAAGGCGCTGGCCGGGGGCGTACGGCTCGTCCAGCTCAGGGAAAAGGGACTCGGCGGAAGGGCGCTCCTTGAGCTTGCAAGGCAGGTGCGGGCCCTTACGACAGGCTTCGGGGCGAAGCTGCTCGTAAACGACCGGGCCGACGTGGCGGCCCTCGCCCGCGCCGACGGCGTACACCTGACCGCCAGGAGCTTTACGCCCGAAGAGGCTCGAAAGGTCCTCGGCCCCGAAGCGGTCGTCGGGGTATCGACGCACAGCGCCGACCAGGCCCTGTGGGCCGAGAGAGGCGGGGCCGACTTCATAACCTTCGGGCCGGTCTACCCCACGCCCTCAAAGGCCCGTTACGGCGAGCCCCTCGGGCTGGAAAAGCTCCAGGAGGTCTGCTCGGCCATGACCATACCCGTCTACGCCATCGGCGGCATAAAGGCGGCAAACGCGGGCGATGTCCTGGCGGCCGGGGCCTCGGGGGTAGCCGTAATCTCGGCGGTGATGGCCGCACAGGACCCGGCCGCAAGCGCAAGGGAGATTTTGAGCAAACTCGGCCCCGCGGGGACGACCTCGACATAAGCGATCGCCGGAATGGACTTTCTAGAGAAAGAAGGTGCTCACATGACTCAGCTTGAAGCGGCCCGCAAGGGCATAATCACGGAAGAGATGAACTCGGCGGCCGCCTCCGAGGGCGTCGCCGCCGAGGAGATACGCGCGGGCATAGAGGGGGGGGTCGTAATAATCACCCGCAACAAGCTCCACCGCTCCATCGAAGGGCTCGCCGTGGGCCGGGGCCTGAAGACCAAGGTAAACGCCAACATCGGCTCGTCCCAGGACCACGTCAACCCCGCCGAGGAGCTCGAAAAGCTCAGGGCCGCGGTGGAGGCCGGGGCTGACGCGGTGATGGACCTGTCCACCGGCGGGGACGTGGACGCCATAAGGAAGGCCGTCATGGCCGAGTCCCCCGTGCCCATAGGGACGGTACCACTCTATCAGGCCGCCCTGGAGGCCAAAAAACGGGGTAAGTCCTTCGTAGAGCTCACGGCCGACGAGATATTCGAGGTGATGGAAAAACACGCCGAGGACGGGATCGACTTCATAACCGTCCACTGTGGCGTAACGCGGGGCTCGGTCGAGAGGATAAACCGGGAAGGGCGCATAATGGGCATCGTGAGCCGCGGAGGGGCGCTTACCGCCGAGTGGATGAAGTTCAACAAACGCGAGAACCCGCTCTTCGAGGACTACGACCGGCTCCTCAGGATAGCGAAGAAGTTCGACATGGTCCTCTCCCTCGGCGACGGGCTGCGCCCAGGGTGCCTCGCCGACGCCACGGACCGAGGACAGGTCCACGAGCTGATAACCCTCGGGGAGCTCGCGTCCAGGGCCTTCGACGAGGGCGTGCAGGTGATGATAGAAGGGCCGGGACACGTCCCGCTCGACCAGATAGAGGCGAATATCCTGCTTGAAAAACGCCTCTGCCACGGCGCCCCATTCTACGTCCTCGGACCCCTCGTCACCGACACCGCGCCGGGCTACGACCACATCACCAGCGCCATAGGGGGGGCCGTGGCCGCCGGGGCCGGGGCCGACTTTCTCTGCTACGTCACCCCCTCCGAACACCTCCGGCTGCCGACGGTCGAGGACGTCCGCGAGGGAGTGGTGGCCTCGCGCATAGCCGCGCACGCCGGAGACATAGCCAAGAAACGCAAGGGCGCCATCGACGCCGACATAAGGCTCGCCCGGGCGCGCAAGGCCCTTGACTGGGACGAGCAGATAAGGCTCTCCATAGACCCGGTCCGCGCGGGAAAACTCCGCGAATCGAGCCCCCCGGAGGAGACCGACGTATGCACCATGTGCGGCAGCCTCTGCGCCATAAAGATAACCGGCGATAAATAAACCCCAGGAGACTGTTCCCGGGGGGGTCCTTTCTGCCGCAAGGTCCCCCCCAGACCCCCTCCAAAGACTCTTGGTCTTGACAAGAAAGCCCCCAAATGGGGGCTTTCTTGTCAACATTGAAAGTTTTTGGAGAGAGTTTGAGGGCCTCTGCGGCCGGCAAGATTAAGGCCGTGAGTTTGTCGCACTAAAAAAGTTTATGGCAAAAAAGAACGTTCTAATATTTGCCGTGCGCAAGCACCTTTTTACAAAAAGGTGCTCTCAAGAACAATCCCCTGGGGTGTTATTTATCGCCGGTTCAGACCGCGGCGACTTTTACGGTGTTTTTGCCACCGGCCTTGGCCTTGTAGAGTGCGTCGTCGGCGTAGTTGACGAGGTCGCCCGAGTTCATGGCGCCTTTCTGGGGGTATGAGGCCACGCCTATGCTGACGGTTATCCTGTCTCTGGACAGTCCCGCGTAGGAATGGCTGGCTATCATCTCTCTTAAGCGTTCGGCCTCTTCGAGGGCTCCCTTGAGCATTGTGTGGGGCAGTATTACGGCGAACTCCTCGCCGCCGTAGCGGGCCACCACGTCGGTCTTGCGCACGCCCTTCATGATGATGGCGGCTATCTCCTTCAGGGCGATGTCTCCCACCCTGTGCCCGTATGTGTCGTTTATGCGCTTGAAGTCGTCGATATCGAGCATCAGGAGCGAAAGGGAGGTTTCGTACCTCACCGCCCTTTCGAACTCCTCCTCGAACCTCGAGTAGAAGAAGTTGTGGTTGTAGAGGCCGGTGAGCTGGTCTCTTATGGCCACCTCTTTCAGGTACTCCTTCTCCCTGCTGACCTCCTCGTAGAGGCGGGCGTTCTTGATGGCGTGGTAGCTGGCGTTCGCCACTATCTGGCAGAA
>JBHHVK010000076.1:0-9029 GCA_046754205.1 Thermodesulfobacteriota bacterium | reverse complement strand
TCTTCCCTGTCGAGTTCCAAAACGACTCGTCCTCGATATTCCATTCGTACAGGTCAGACATTGTTTTCTCCTTTTGCCTCTGTTTATTATGACTCCTTGTAATCGACAGTGATGAAGTACTGCCAAGGATTGCATAACTTTCGCGGCGTTACGGAGAGGTTGACAAAAAACATTCCCCCTGGGCCGCGAAAGAGGTTAGAGATTAAAGAGAGGGCGGGCAAAGTGCCCACCCTCTCGCGACCGGACTACTCGGGCTGAATTACGTTGACCGTGGGGCCGCCCCTCTTGTACCACCTGACCACCTGGTATGGCCTGGCGAGGTACTTGTAGGGGTTCAGGACCACGAAGTGCGCGAGCCTCGTAAAGGGGATGAGGCCTATGAATATCAGCGCGTTGAAGATGTGCACCTTGGTCACCAGCGGAAGGTTGGCGATGTAGGTCACATCCGGGTTAAGCTTAAAGAGAGACCACATCCAGGGCACTGCGCTTGCGGCGTACCAGCTGGAGCCCCACTTGTACATGAGCGCGTTGCCGAGTCCTGTGACGACCTGGATGATGAGGACGATGATGAGAAGGACGTCCCAGGAGGTCGTAAGCGCCTTGACCCTGGAGTTCGTGAGCCTTCTGTATGTAAGGGCGAGAAGGCCGAAGAGCGCCAGGAACCCGAGCGAGAGCGCCACTATCTCGAGTATGTAGAGCCTGGCGGGCACGCTGTTCCACCAGAGGAACAACCTCGGGACGATAAGACCCACGATGTGTCCCAGCAGCAGCGTGATGATCCCGTAGTGCCAGGGGAAGGACCCGAAGAACAGGGTCTTGTTCTCGACGAACTGAGAGGACTGACTGGACCAGCTGTATCTGCTGGATCTGAACCTCCAGATTGCGCCGACTACGGCTACCGTTACGAAGACGTATGGCAGGACGCCATACAACATGTCATTTATCATTATAAACCCTCCTTTACGTCTTTTTCCAAGACTCTATAGACGGCGTTTACGAGGTGTCGGTAGATGTTCCTTTTGTTTCTCTCGAAGTTCTTCGCCATCTTCTCGACCGCGAGAATCACGAAGCTCTCCCTGAAGTCCTTCTTCAGTTCTTCGTCATCGAGAAAGTCGAGGAACTTGAGGATCACGGGGAAGTTGTCCGGCAGCTCGCCCTTGGCCGCCTCTTCGTAGGGGAAGCCCTTGTCCCTGTACATCGATTTTATCGAAGACAGGTTGTTGGCCCTTTTGAACCCGTCGAAGAGGTGGTAGCCAAGGTCAAGCGTGTAGTCCGAGGTCAACTCGAAGGTGTAGGAGTACACACCCTGCAGGTCGTCAAGGGTGATGTCCTCCAACTCCTTGCTGAAGCTCTTGAGATCCTCTACGACCTCTGGAGGGTATCCGCCGACGGTGGAGAGCGCATTGATGCACTCTTCCACCTTCAGCTTGACATCCTCCTTCGGAAAGGTGAAGAGGTCGGCGAATATCGAGTATATGCCTGTTTCCATAACCATCTCGATACCTTACCATGTCCTCCTGAGGAACTCGGACTTCTTCTGGCCGAAGCCGACCATGCCCCTCTTCTCGAAGACGGTCCTCGGGTCCACCGATGTCATGATCTCACGATGGGTCTCGGGTATCACAAACCTCTCCTGGAACGTGGCCAGCGAGAGAAGCCTGTAGATATCCTCACAGTCCTGAGGCGTAAGGCCGACCTGGCTGAGGGCGCTCTTCACGACGCTGTCGCCCACGTCGCCTATCCTCTTCTGCCGCCTGTAGAGCCTTACGGCCATCTGCTTCTTGAGCGCCTCGATGACGACCTGCTCGTTGCCTGCGGAGAGCAGGTTGGCGAGGTACCTCACCGGGATCCTCATCTTGTCGATGTTGTTGAAGAAATCGACGGTCTCGGGGTCGAAGGTGCCTCCGGACTCCGACTTGGCCTGATGAAGGACCGGTGAGAGGGGCGGCATGTAGAAGTTCATCGGAACCGTCCTGAACTCCGGATGGTTCGGCAGAGCTATCCGCCACTTCTTGAAGAGGTTGTAGGCCGGGGACTCCTGGGCTGCCTTTATCCAGTTGTCGCTCATGCCGGCCTTCTGGGCCTCCTCGATGACCTTCGGGTCGTTGGGGTCGAGGATGATGTCCCTCATGGCCTCGACGATCCTCTCGTCAGGGCTTTTGGCGACTTCCTCGATCCTGTCCGCGTCATAGAAGAGGGCTCCGACGAAGCGGATCCTTCCGACGCAGGAGTGGGCGCAGGCGTTGGGCTGGCCCGTCTCGACCCTCGGATAGCAGAAGATGCACTTCTCGCTCTTACCGTTCGCCCAGTTGTAGTAGGGCTTCTTGTAGGGGCACGCGCTCACGCAGAACCTCCATGCGCGGCAGGTGTCCTGGTCGATAAGAACTATGCCGTCCTCACCCCTCTTGTAGATGGCGCCTGACGGGCAGGAAGCCACGCAACCGGGGTTGAGACAGTGGTTGCATATCCTCGGGAAGTAGAAGAAGAAGAGCTTGTGGAACTTGGTAAGCAGCTCCTTCTGGCTCTCGCTCAGGCCCTTGAGGCTCGGGTCGTTGGACGCGTACAGCGGGCTTCCGCCCATGTCGTCGTCCCAGTTCGGGCCGAGGACCACCTTCTCCATGAACTCACCGGTGATGAGCGACTTCGGCCTCGCTACCGGCTGGTCATCGCCCGCTGGGGCGTTGAACAGGTTCTGGTAGTCGTAGGTAAACGGCTCGTAGTAGTCGTCTATCGTCGGCAGGTTCGGCTGGAAGAAGATGTTCGCCAGCGACCTGATCTTGCCGGGCCCCTTGAGGAGCTTGAGCCTGAGACTTCCCCCGGAGACCTCCCAGCCGCCGCGGTACCTGTCCTGGTCCTCCCAGGTCAGCGGGTACCCGGCTCCGGGCTTGGTCTCGACGTTATTCCACCACATATACTCAGCACCCTTGCGAGTGGTCCAGATGTTCTTGCAGGACACACTGCAGGTGTGGCAGCCTATGCACTTTTCCAGGTGAAAACTCATTGAGAGTTGGGCTCTTAAGTCCATTACCACTTCACCTCCTGGTTTCTCATTTTTCTGACAAGAACGGTCGTGTCCCTGATTATCGGTATGGGACCCCAGGCGTTGAAGCCCCAGGAGAACTGGCCGTAGCCGCCGATCATGAGGTTGGGTTTCAGCCTCTGCCTTGTGAGCGAGTTGTGGAAACCACCCCTGATCTTGTTACGCTGCTCGGCCTTGGGGACATTGACCGTCCTTTCCATGGAGTGGTAGGCGAAGCAGGTGCCCGACGGGATCCTGGCCGAGACGACCGCGCGGCAGACGAAGACGCCGTTGTCGTTGTAGGCTTCCACCCAATCGTTGTCCCTGATGCCGACACTCTCGGCGTCGCGATCGTTAACCCAGCAGGAGTTGCCTCCGCGGGAAAGGGTCAACATGCGCAGGTTGTCATAGTGCATGGAGTGGATCTGCCACTTCCCGTGCGGGGTTATGTAGTTCAGATGCAGCGCATCGGTCTTGTCGGACTTCTGGACCTCGTTCATCTTCGCCGGGTTCAGCTTGTACTTGTGGCTGCAGAGAGCCTCGCCGAACTGGATGTAGATGGGATGGTCGAGGTAGAAGTGCTGACGGCCCGTCAGCGTCCTCCACGGCGTCCTGTGCTCGAGCTGAATGGTCCAGCCGGCGTAGGACCTGCCGCGCCTGACGTCGCCTGACCAGAGCGGGCTGGTCAGCCACCTGCGGGGCTGGGCCACGATGTCATCGTAGGTCATGGAGACGTTGCGTTCGGGGCCGGCGAGCTCGTCGGCGAGCCCGTGGGCGTGCTCGAAGAGGTAGGGTATGTCGTCTCCGAGGACCTCGGTGGCGGCCTCCCTCGCCTCGTGGTACGCCTCTCCGTGCAGTCCCGTGTGGTGCTCTTCCTCCACCCAGGCCCTGTAGGCCACCTCGCCGTTGGTCAGCGAGCTGAAGCCCATGACGCAGTTGGCGGCCTCCTTGGCGGTGTTAAGGGAGATGTACTTCTCTCCGCCCCACTCGTTGACCTCGGTGTGCGGCTGGGAGATGTAGCCCTCGTAGAACTCCTTGCCGTCCACCATGATGCCGTGGAAGCCGAACTTGCCCCTCATGTTGGGACCGAAGGACGTCCACATGTTGTAGACGTTGGTGTAGTCCCTCTCTACGACGGCCAGGTTCTGGGTGGTCTTGCCCGGTATGACGTCGCATTCGCCCTTCTTCCAGTCCAGGACGCCGTCGAGCGCGGGCTGTGCTATCTCGCCCGGGCTGTCATGGCCGAGAGGCGTGGCCACCACGTCCTTTACCGGTTTCGGGAAGTGCTTCTTCGCCTGCTCGCTGAACTTCTTGGCCAGGAACTTGTAGGCGTCCCAGTCGGACTTCGCCTCCCAGTTCGGCGGCACGGCCGCGCCCATCGGGTGGATGTAGGAGTGCATGTCCGTGGTGTTGATGTCCTCCTTCTCGTACCAGTGGGCCGCGGGAAGCACTATGTCGCAGTATGTGGGCGTCGTGTTCATGCGGAGGTTCAGGTCGACCAGGAGGTCGAGCTTCCCGAGGGGGGACTCCCTGAACTTGACGTCCTTCAAGAACGGCTTGGCCGCCTCGTCGGCGAGCACGTTGTTATGGGTGCCGAGGAGGAACTTGAAGAAGTACTCCTGGCCCCTTGCGCTCGACCCGAGGGCGTTGCCGCGCCAGATCATCCAGACCCTCGGCCAGTTCTCCGGGGCGTCCGGGTCGTGGACGGTGTAATCGAGTCCGCCGCTCTTGATCTGCTTTACGACGTAGTCGATGATCTCCGCGTTGGTCTTGGCGCCCGCCTTCTCGGCGTCCTCCGCTATGGCGATGGAGGACTTGTTGAAGGTCGGGTACCAGGGGAGCCACCCCATCCTGACGGCCCAGGCGTTGTAGTCAGCGGTGTGCTGATAGTCGAGGGCGTTCTTGTCAGGGACGTTGTGGTAGTCCGTGATGGCCGAATCGTACTTCCACTGCTGGGTGTGGAAGTACCACTGGCTCGGCGCGTTCATGAGCCTCGGGGGCTTGCGCCAGTCGAGTCCCAGGGCTATCTGGCCCCAGGAGTCGAAGGGAGCGAGCCTTTCCTGGCCGACGTAGTGGTTCATGCCGCCGCCGTTTCTTCCCTCACAGCCACAGAGCATGAGCGCGTTGATGTAGGCCCTGTATATGAGGTTGGCGTGGTACCAGTGGTTGATCGAGGCGCCGCAGATGACCATGGAGCGTCCCTTGGTCACCTCGGCGTTGGAGGCGAACTCGCGGGCGACCTGGATGACGGTGTCCCGGCCTATGCCGGTGTACTTCTCCTGCCACGCGGGGCTGTGGGCCCTGTCGTCGTCGTAGCTGGAGCAGTAGTCGCCGCCGAGCCCCGCCCTCGCCACGCCCACATGGGCTATGTTGAGGTCGAAGACCGTGCAGACGGGCACGCGGCCGTCCTTGGTCTCCACGTACTTGACGGGGACCTGCCTCTTGTACTTCTCGGGCTTGTCGAGCTCGTAGAAGTTGACCTCAAGGGCGTCGTCCTTTATGTCGAGGACGGACAGCGCCGGGTCGATCTTCTCGCCGGTCTTGCCGTCCTTAAGGAGCGTGTTCCACTTGCCCTTGGACTCCTCGTTCTGGGGATACCTGTAGCCCATTCCGCCGTTGACTATGCGGGCCTTGTTGGTCTTGGTGTCCCACATGGCGAACTTCCACTCGGCGTTGTCGGTGTCGGCGTACTCGGAGAGCTCACAGGCCCTCAGAAGGCGACCCATCTCCCAGCCGTCGGCGCCCTTGGCGAGCTTCACCAGCTGCGGCATGTCGGTGTAGTGCTTGTTGTAGGCGTCGAAGTACGGGACCTGGCGGTCGACGAAGAACTCCTTCAGGATGACGTGGTTTATCGCCAGCCAGAGGGCGCCGTCGCTGCCGGGTTTGACCGGCACCCAGAGGTCGGCGTACTTGCTGACCTGCGAGTAGTCGGGCGAGAGGACGACCACCTTGTTGCCCGCGAACTTCGTCTCCGGTATGAAGTGGCAGTCGGCGGTCCTGGTCATGTTCAGGCAGGCGCCCATGATGACCACGTAACCGGCGTGGAACCAGTCGGCGCTCTCGGCGACGTCCGTCTGCTCTCCCCAAACCTCGGGAGAAGCCGGGGGCAGGTCGGTGTAGTAGTCGTAGAAGCTCATGGAGATACCGCCGAGCATCTGGTGATATCTCGCGCCGGCGGCGTAGCTTATCTGGCTCATCGCCGGGATGGGGGAGAAGGAGATGATCCTGTCCGGGCCCCAGGTCTTGATGGTGTGTATGTGGGCGGAGGTGATGATCTCAGCGGCGGTGTCCCAGTCGCCCCTGCGGAAGCCGCCCTTGCCCCTGCTCCACTTGATCTTCTTGTGAAGCTCGGCGTTGTCCACTATGGACTTCCAGGCGTCCACCGGGTCGGCGTGCTTGGCCCTCGCCTCTTTCCAGGCGTCGAGGACGGTGCCGCGGATATAAGGGTACTTGATCCTCACCGGGCTGTATACGTACCATGAAGCGGAGATGCCCCTCTGGCAGCCCCTCGGCTCGTAGGGAGGCAGGCTCTGCTCGAGCTTCGGGTAGTCGACGGCCTGGAGTTCCCAGGTGATGACGCCGTCCTTGACGTACACCATCCAGGAGCATCCACCCGTGCAGTTGTTGCCGTGGGTGGAGCGGACCATCTTGTCGTACTGCCAGCGGTTCCTGTAAAATTCTTCCCATCCCCTCTTAACGGGGTTGATCTCGTCCTGAATCCAGCTTGTTGCCATTATCTTCCTCCTTTCCCACCGTAGTTTCTCCACAGAGCATCATGAGCCGTGCCTTTGCACCTGTTGCGGTACCTGCCGGCCCAGATGATGTTGAATACGATGAGTATACCTATGAACCCTGCTATGCCGATGATGGCGAATGGCCCCTTTTTGGTGCTCCCGACTCCCTTGGTGCTCACGACCTCGAAGAAGGCCCTGAGGTTGGTCATCTCCTCGTCGGTGATGTTCCTCTTAGAGAAGATCGGCCCCATGACGGGTATGTCGGGGATGTTGACCCAGACTGTGCTGAGCAGCGGGTTTTTGGAAGGATTTGAATAGACGTTGGTAAGATTAGGTCCGAGAGCTCCGCCGCCCAAAGGCATGTTGCCCGCCGTATGACAGGACATGCAGGCGGGTCCACCGTTGGTGAAACCTATCTCACCGGTGAAAAGCTTCTTGCCTATATCCGGGTCACCGGGCTCCACCCTTGCAGACTGGTCCAACACCGCAGCGTTCGCCTGCTGCGCGTCGGCATGCATCGGCATGAGCGTGGAAGCCAGGAGCAGAGCGCCACCGAGCAGCAACCCTTTCCTAAACAACTTTTTACAACCCTCTAACACCATACCTGCACCTCCTTTACCTCCTGCTTTTTCACTTTTTTCACCTAACGTCACTTTATGTTCATGGCCGTCTTCAGATAATCGCCAAAGTTATCGGCCTGGAGACACAAAAAACCCCGGTCTGGTTGTTGTCCTGCCTTGCGGCACAGTCCGGGCGGTAATACCTGCTCTTGAGTCTTACGGATGGAATCGGGTTTCGCGAGTGCCGCCGGGCTGATTCAACAGAACCGGGGTTGATGATCAAGGTCATCTCTCGCCAGGTTGAGCGTGGGGCCGGGGCCGTCTTCCGCCCCTGACCTGACAAACCAGCCGAACCGCCTCTCCGGGTGAAGCTCGGCGGGTTTGCTCTCGGCCCTGCGCGAACCTCTCTCGAGTATCTGCTCGGCGGAGACGTGGAACAGGAACGCTCCGCCGCTTATCCTCTCTGAACGGAAGGCATCCATGGGCATGGACCGGATCACCCTGCCGAGGAGCCCTGTAGCGCCTCCGCGCAATCCACCGCTCTGCCTGCTGCTCCTCTTCTGGGCGACAGTGAGCAGCCGCCTGCAGAGGTGTTTAATCTCCCTATTGATGCCTTGGCTCTTCAAATCAGGGCAAGTCCTAAAGTTGGAGCGAGTCGTCCGAAGTTTGCGCACAGACCTTTGCGTCTTGATCCCTGGAACCTCTCCATCCCCCGCCGGAGGCCGCGATATTCGCGCCGGGGTGAGTCTTCCCCCGGTGGGCAGGGCGTAAAGTAGCAGATTCGTAACCCCCTGTCCAGCACTTTTATCTCTCTGGAGACCTTTCCCGATCAGCGCTCCGGCCTATTCGATTGTCCGTAGTGTGCGGGGATTATAGTATAATCCAATCGCCCTGTGCAACAAAAAAATAGCGCCCGGGCATTTTTTTTTCAGGCCCCCGCGGGCGGCCGCAAATCCCCATTTCACAGGGCCGGAAAGGACCGACCCCCGGGACGGCGTGGGCCGGCCCGGGGGTCGGGGGACTTTATTCTTCGCCTCTGCCCCCCATGAGCTCGCGGTCAACGCTGGAGAGCTGGTACTCCCCGGCGAAGGAACCGGCGGGCTCCTTGAGGAAGAAGAGGTTGAAGAGGAACGTGGCGCCGGCCACCGCCCCGATGAAGAGGAAGAACTGCGTGTCAGTAAGGAACGTGTAGCCCGTAAGGAACATGATGGCCCCGACGTTCCCGTAGGCGCCGACGTAGCCCGAGACCTGGCCGGTCAGACGGCGCTTCACGAGAGGCACCAGCGCGAAGGTGGCGCCTTCGGCCGCCATGACGCCGAGGGCGGTGATGATCGTGAGCACGATGGTCAGGTAGAGGTTTATGGCGCCCAGGAGCCCCATGAGCACCATGCCCGTGGTGATGGCCGCGAGGGTGAAGAGCATGGCGGCCCTTCTCGACGGCGCGCGATCGGAGACGAAGCCGCCGAGGGGACGGGCGAAGAAGTTCGTGAAGGCGAAGAACGAACCGACGATGCCGGCGGTCTGCGGTGTGAGCTCGAAGGTGGTCTGGAAGAACATGGGGAGCATGCTCACCAGGCCGAGCTCAACGCCGAAGCAGGATACGTAGCAGGTGCAGAGGCACGCCACGTCGGTGAACCTGTACCTGTCGTCCTCGGGAACGCCCTTGCGGAGTATGGGGGCGTTGACCCTGTATATCTGGATGCACTGGTACAGGAC